>JAYVFW010000294.1:0-4026 GCA_043772715.1 Phormidesmis sp.
CCCTACCCGGCGGCAAATCCAGAAGTTGAGGCGAGTTCGATTCGTCAAGATCTTTATCGTCGAGACTTCACCATTAACGCGATGGCGCTGCGGCTGACTAATCCGAGAGCGGGCGAATTGCTAGACTTCTTCGGCGGATCGCTAGACTTGCAGGCAAAGCAAATTCGAGTCTTACACCCCAACAGTTTTATCGAAGATCCGACCCGAATCTATCGAGCCGTCCGGTTTGCCACCCGGCTAGGGTTTGAGATTGAGCCACAAACCGAGCGCTATATTCGTCACGCGATCGCGAGTGGCATTTATGAACAAATTCAAGATCGGCAAGTCGCGGGTCGAGTCAGTGCTCCTGCCTTGCAAACGCGGCTCAAATCAGAACTTAAATACATTCTGCAATCGTCTTATTGGCAAGCGGCTCTCAATCAGTTGGCACACTTGGACGCTCTGCGCTGCATTCATTCCAAATTAGAGCTAGACGATGAATTGAGATGGCAACTGCGATCAGCCCAGCGCTGGCTGCATCGACTGGATTGTTCGCAACTGATTACACCCTGGCAATTGCTTCTAGAAGTTCTGATCGCACATCTCGAACCTAGCGATCGCGCCCCCGTTGCTCAAAACTTGCAACTTTCTGCCGATGGTATCGATCGATTAACTCAGCTAGAACCCGTTCGGTCAAAGCTGTCCGAATCTCTATCAATCAGTCAGCCGCCAAGCCAAGTTGTGCAATATTTAAAACCCTATGAACTGCCGCTTTTGATTTTGGTTGCGGTCGAGAGTCCTCGTGCTATTCGCAAGCAGATTTGGCGTTATTTGACAATTTGGTCAGCCGTAAAGCCACCTCTAGATGGCAACGATTTGAAAGCACTGGGCTATAAACCGGGTCGGCAATTTAAGCAGATTTTAGACGATTTGCTGACGGCAACTTTGGATGAGAAAGTGCACGATCGCGCCGAAGCCGAGGCATTTTTGGCACAGCACTATGCCAAAAATGCCTGATTCCTGATTCTCAAAAATCTCTTGGAAAGGGGTAGCATAGTTGGAATTGTGCGAGGGCAGGCATGAAGCTAAAACCAGGATCAACGTTACAAGGCGGAAAATATCTCTTAAATCAGGCTTTGGGAGAAGATGGCTTTGGGGTAACTTACCTTGCGACCCAAACGCTCTTAAATCAAACTGTTGTACTCAAGACGCTTGATGCTAGTTTGCAGGTGACTCGCAGCTTTCCGCAACTGCACCAGCGCTTTGTCGAAGAAACGCGCCTCCTTGCTAGGACTCAGCATCCCAGCATCGTCCGCGTGTTGGACTTTTTTCAAGAAGAAAATCTGCCCTTTTTAGTGATGGAGTATGTGCCAGGGCAAACGCTGGCAGAAACCGTGAAATCTAAAGGGGCATTGCCCGAAGCCGAAGCCATTCACTACATTCGACAAATTGGCTCTGCGATCGACACCGCCCATCGCAATGGCTTGATTCACCGCAATCTCAACCCTCAGTCAATGATTCGTCGCACCGGAACTCATCTAGCCGTGTTGGTTGGGTTCGGAATCGCTCATGAGGTCGCGAGTGCGGTGAGTCCTCCCCAAACCAACATTTTTGACTCCAACGAGTTTGCGCCCCCTGATCAGCTTTGGGGCGGCGATAATCGATTTGCGATCGACCTCTACGGGCTGTCTGCCATTCTCTATTATTTGCTGTCTGCTCGTGCCCCAAGACGCTCTCCTCAGCTAGACTCAGAAGCGTGGAACCCAGCCCTCAAACAAGCGATTTTGCAGGGCATGACTTCTGATCTGACTCGTCGCCCCTCCACGATCGCAGCTTGGCTACAGCTACTGCCCAGCGAAGCCGTTCCGCTCAAGTCCACCACGGCAATAGCGGCTCCTCTTCCGAGTCAACCTGCTCAAAAAGATGCCACCATCACGGAGCCAGTTTTAGAGGTTGCAAAGCCGCTTTCTCCGGCGATTAGCGCAGGTCGCAACTCCGCAGGAACCGCCACCTCTTTACCCGTTCTTCCTAAACGAGAACCCGCTAAACCTATGGTTTCTCAGGAAAGCGAACCATTGACAGCACCTTTAGCGATCGCGCCCACACACTCGGTTCAGCAACCTTTACTTGCTGCGCCCAAATCAACATCTGCAACTCGTAAACTAGCTTTCACATCCATGACTATTCCGATCGAAATCACCCGACATCTTCCTAAGTTTGTGGGGCTGACTGGTGCTGCTGCCGTTTCGATCGGAATTGGCTTTGGGTTGGCTCTGCGCTTTAGTGCTGCTCAGGCTCCGGGTGCCAGTTTCTTTCACCCAGATCAAGCCTTTCCTGCAAAAGATTGGAAGGGGACGCTAACCCCTCAAGGAGACGTGTCTGATGTCCCGATCGAGAAACCAGGCGTTACGCCGGGTGATTATCGCAACAATTTGGTTTCTCCTCAAAGTGCCCCACCCGCTTCAAGATTTTCAGACGACGCGCCGCCTCGCAAGGTGACCGTTCCAGAAGAACTGGTCGCTCCACCCATCCGATCAGCGCCTCGTCAATCAACCGTCACAAAACCCGCTCCTGCTGTCCCGGCAACGCAGCCTAACCCGATTCCGACTGCCCCCGCGGCAACTGTGCCGTCGATCGCTCCCGCCCCGGCTCCTGCGGCTGCAGCTGATCCTGTGCCTCCCGCCAAGCCTTCTAGTGGCGCAACTCGCGGGTCAGTCGTGGTGCCAACTATTCCAGAAGACCCGAAACTTTAAAGCTCCCATCCTTCATCCCTTCCTGAAGCAAGCTATAATTTTGGCAGCGCGCTTGGTAAATTTTCGATGAATAGTTCCCTGATTCATGCTTTTTTTGTCGGTCGAGCGATCGCCGAGATTGCCTACGAACAGCTAGAAAATGGGGTCACAAATGCCCTGAGTGAGTTGGGCAAGTTTGATGCCGAGCAAAGAGAAAACTTACGAGTTTTTGTCGATCAGGTTGCTGAAAGAGCAGCCCACGAAGAAGAGATTGCAATGCAGGCAAGGACAGCCTCGACTGGCATGCGGGTAGGTTCTCAAACTGAAGATCTGCAAGCCACGATCGACAAACTTCGGGCTGAAATTGCTCAACTTCGATCAGCCCTACAGGTCTATCGCAGCCGTTCTGTTTAAAACACTTAGCGCTTGCGGTTAAGCACCGCCGCTCATCGGATCAGCCCTCTTTAGTTGGAAAGTCGAGTGTCTGTTTCTCCCAATGACTCCAGTAAGCCTCAGCGATCGCCCCAAACCTTAAAAGAAACGGCGGAGCTACCAGCAGTGAGCGCTGACCTGCCCGATCTCCAGTCCCTAACTGGGGAGACTACTGTGCGCCACCCACTTAGCACCTCGTCTCAAGTCGAGCAGACATCTAGGGTCGATCGGGCAGAATTTCATGCCGTTGATCGCCCACTGCACCCTTCGGATAACTCCGTAGTATCAACCTCCATAACGGCTGATAGAGCACGCAAATCAATGGGAAAACCTCACTCAGCCAAAGCCTATCGCTGGAGCCGAGACAATTATTCGCACCGAGGTCGCTTCATTGACATTTGGGCGTTTATGCTTAAGTTGTTGGGGGCGAGATGGCTCTACAAAAAGTCTTGGAGCTATCAGGGCGGCATCTCCGATGAAAAAAAGGCAGCGAGACGTAGAAATCTAGCCGTTTGGATTCGCGAGACGCTGCTAGACCTGGGGCCTACCTTCATCAAGATCGGGCAGCTTTTTTCAACGCGCGCTGACTTGTTTGCTCCAGAATTTGTTGAAGAGTTGTCAAAGCTGCAAGACCGAGTTCCAGCATTTAGCTATGAACAGGTCGAATTGAGCATTGAGCAAGATTTGGGGAAATCGATCGAAGAACTTTTTCGCAGCTTTGACCCGATTCCGCTTGCTGCTGCCAGTTTAGGGCAAGTCCACCGTGCCCAACTGCACTCTGGCGAAGAGGTTGTCGTCAAAATTCAGCGTCCCGGACTTCGCAAGCTGTTTGAGATCGATCTGCAAATTCTCAAGGGCATCACTCGCTATTTTCAAAATCATC
>JAYVFW010000295.1:0-4010 GCA_043772715.1 Phormidesmis sp.
GGTTTGAGGCTTAAAACCTGCTCAAATTTTGTCCGGAGTATTGAACTTAAGGCAAGCGTCCTCAACAAGTCCTGCTTTGGTGAGATACAAGCACCTAAATCTTTCAAAACTACCTTTGGCAATTAGTAAATCTCTCAGAACTAGACCAATCTCGATGGTCTTACCAAGCCCAACTTCATCTGCAAGCAGTAGACGACTAACCCTACTCCCATTGTCTTTCATATACTGCTGCAAAGCTAACTGATGAGGGAATGGATCTTTATCATTTGCAGTAATACGACCAGAAAAAATGTTAGCTAAAATCTCTAACGCTCCAAGACGCATGACAGTGTTCACATAAAAATCTTGGTCAATTGGTGAAGCTCCCAGTACACTTTCTCCAGGGAAATATTCTTGTGAATTATCAATTCGCTGCATAATCTCTGGAAATTCTGTTCTGTACCAAGACCATGCACGAAAATTATTGCTAGGTATCCCACGCCTATCTGTTATCTCATTAATGTTTGCGGTAGCGCCTCGCGTGTAGGAGTAGTGGGTAAAAAAGCGATCAGAACCGTTCTCTGGATCTCGGATAAAAACCACGTCCGAATGGTAGCCGTCTGACGAAGGAATCTCAAATAGAGGCATAATTTTTACTCTTATCTTTCAAGATTTTTACTACATAAGACATATTTTTAGACTTACAGATACCTTTACTGCTGCGTCTTCACCCAGAACTGAGGGACATAACAACTGAGTTAAGCATCGGTGAGTTATTTATCAAATCTACAAAGTGGACGTGTTGGCTTGTCCATCTCCAGCGACTGGTTGTGTATAATTTCTATGTTGCCCCGATGCTAATACTGAAGCGACATTCTTTGCGATCGTCAACCTGAATTTTTATCGATCACCGAGTGCGATCGCGCTCCGCCCCAGCTAAATCTGCACCATCTAATCTTCTAAGGATTCGATCGCGACCCACCCTTAAGCGCCTCGGTTGCCGACAGACCATCGCCTTGAAAGCCAAAATACCAGAGCACAGCCGCCGCTTCTGCACGAGTCACCGTGCGCTTGGGTTGAAATAGAGTGGTATATCCAAAAGCTCTGCGAATATTCGCCTGATCGCCATTTTGGAAGTCTGCCAACACCGCCCGCAACGCCCTTGAGTCAATGCGAGCCACGTCTTGAAAGCCCCAAGTTTGTTTTACAGCGTCGATCGTCGCACTTGGCAGCGTTTGGCGGGTGTCGATCGGCAGCTTCCACAAAATCAAATCTTCACGGCTCAGAGGCGCATCAGGTCGAAACAAAACCGTGGTGCTGTCTCCTGAGAGCGAACTGGAGATTAACCCCGCTTCTGCCAACCCTTGAATTGCTGGAAAATCAGGATCGGTGCGTGAGACATCCTGAAAAGCAGGCTGCGAAGTCTCGACTCCGAGGCGAATTTGTCGAGCCGGACGGCTGGTGTAGACGCGATTATTGGCGGCGACGAGCCAGCGCGCATATTCCCGTTGCGTGATTGTTTTGTTGGGTTCAAATAAAGTTTTGCTTGACCCTGATTTGTTGTTAGAAGAGAGCGATAAAACGCCTAGCTTAGTCAAATCTTTGGCGTATTGACTTAATTCTTTAGGCGCTTTGTCCAAGTCGGTGAAGGTTTGCGGCTCAGAGGCAACAGGCGCACTGTTTGAAGAGGGTGCTGCTTGAGGCACGGGACCAATAAACTCAGGGCTACCGGGTTGAGGAACGGCAGCACTGGGAGAAGCCGATTGAGTCGGTTGAGTGCGGCTGGTTTGAATCGAAAATCCAGCGCTGTTTCCGGGCTGAATGTTGGACTGGACAGTGACGATCGCTTGCAGCCCGTCTCGGTTGGCTTCAAAGGTGCCTTGAGTTTTATCGATCGGTTGCCCCTCTAATGTCCAGCCGTTTTTTTGCAATTCTTGCAGGTAGAAAGCAACAATTTGATCGCTTTTATCTAGGCTATTCCAGCGAGTCAGCACGCCTTGATTAGGCTGATTTGCCTCGACTTCGAGCAGCGATCGGTTGGGATAGATCGGAATCTCAGCAGGAAAATCGGCAGGAAGTTGGGCTTGAGTGGTTTGAGCCACTGGGCTGGGCTGTGGAGTTTGAGCCGCCCCAATCGCAGACCCATTATCTTTTAATTGCGGGTCAGCCTCAAACGCGCCCTGAAACGACTTGCCAACCGGACTGTTTGTGCAGCTAGCGATCGGCAAAATCAGAAATGCAGCTAGACCTAGAGAAGTTGTAAAACGTTTAAGAGCCACAGCGCGATCAGATAACGATTCTTCTCTCATTCTAATGCTGAGGCTGAGGGATATTGCACGCTCCTGCAAACCGACTATTCTTTGTCATCTTCGATCATTTTTTGAAGACGCATCCCGCTTTGAGTGTGCGCTAACCTCGATCGGGTGGCTTCTAGCTCTTGAGACTCTTCTGAGAAAACTTCTATTTTCTTAAACCACCAGTGATAGAACGTCGGGAACCTCACCTCTTCCTGAGAGGCTTCTAGTAGCTCTAGTGCCCGTGCTTTCGCAGAAAGCAGACTGGAGCCATTCAACTCTGGGTATTGCAGCAAAAGGCTCGCCTGTTCTAGCATTTTTGAGCGAATTTCAGATGACCTAAGCGCTGTACACTCTGAGCAAATATCACCTTGCAAGAGCCTCGCATTGTTATAGAGAAGCGTGCGAATTTTGCCGACCTCAAATCTTTGTCGGCAAACCGTACACGAGAGGTGATGGGGGCAGGTTTCTAGCTTACGTTCGAGTTTAATTTTCATTCTGCGTAACTTGAGTAAAAATTGTTTTTATGCTGAGATCCTTAAGCTAGCCGATGCGGTTGCTCGGTTTGGGATTTTTTCGCAATTCTCAATATTAATTAGATAAGGCACCGTTTCAAGCTTCCAGCTACTCACCCCAAAGACCTGAGAAACCACGCAAACCAACCTCTATCTAAATAGGTAGCTGCCTTGTAATTCACAAAAGTTAACACCTATCCGTCTGGGATCATGTCCCTCTGTGGCTTTGCTTGTAAAATGCTGGTCACAAACGCGAAGTCAGTCCATCAGATTAGCGAAAAGAGGTTAACTCCATAGGAGGAAAGCAGACACAAAAGGTTTAGATAATATGTGAGACATAGGTCAAGCAAAACAACTGGAGCTACTCTCATGGAAACTCGCAAAAGCACTGATTTACCTCCTGTCGCCACTGCTTATAACGGCAAAGACCGCAACTCATTCTTGTTTGGTTGGAACCCCCAAGCCGAACTCTGGAACGGTCGGTTTGCAATGATTGGCTTTACTGCATATCTACTGTGGGATTTGGCTGGTTATAGCGTAGTGCGCGATGTTCTACACTTCGTTGGTTACTAACTCGTAGTTTAGTTCTGCAATCCATTCACTAAATAAGATTTAAAAGTTCAGTAACCACTCGTTGCTGAACTTAATTTTTTGGTTAAACAAGATCTAGAAAAAGTCTAATTTTTGAATTGTGATTTGCGTTTCATATAAGCAACTGCGCTGATTGCATTCACGTCAATAAATCTTATCCATACTCATTTTCCATAGATTTTTATGCTCAGAGTATTAGAGGCAAGAATAAATAGCGATATATCGCGATATATCGTATAGTAGAGAAAGTTATTCAAGTGACATTCATGTTTAGACACTTTCATGCTCGATCGTTTGCACCCGCCTGGGCAGGGGTCAACCAAGATGACCGATCATTTGTGAGCCATCGATTTCAGCACGGCAGACAAGGAGGCAGACCGGGAGGCGAGGGTTGGGGAGACGAGCGCCGCGCTCGGCGAGGTGACATCAAGTTCATTCTGCTAGAGCTATTGTCTGAGCGCCCCCGACACGGCTACGACTTGATCAAAGATCTAGAAACGCGCCACGGAGGATCTCGTCGCCTCAGCCCTGGGTCAGTCTATCCAACTCTTCAGATGTTGGAGGATGGCGGATATTTAACGAGTCAGCAAGAGAGCGGCAAGCGCGTTTATACGGTGACAGAGAGCGGTCG
>JAYVFW010000296.1:0-4003 GCA_043772715.1 Phormidesmis sp.
TTTCGCGCCATTATGGAAGGCACTCGCAGCCGCTTCGACTTATTCCAGCGCTATTATCGGCTCAAGGGAGAAGCCATTGGGCAAAAAATTCGCACCTGTGATGTGTATGCGCCTTGGACAACAGGCGACGAACAAATCGCTTCCATGCCTTACAAGGCTGGAGTTGAGACGCTGATTGCCGCCTTAGAGCAATTTGATGTCAACTACGCCCGTCGAGCCGAAGAATTCTTTTTAAACAATTGGGTTGATGCCAAAGTTCGGCAGGGCAAGCGAGGCGGAGCGTTTTGCGCTTATACCTACGGCAAACACAGCTATTTATTACTCTCTTACACCGACGACTACAACTCGTTGTTTACACTCGCTCACGAGATGGGGCACGGGCTGCACTTTGCGTGGATCGACGATCGTCAAACCTATTTCAACAGCAATCCGCCGATGGTGCTGGCAGAAATCGCCTCCACGTTTAATGAGTTGCTGTTACTCGACTATTTGCTCAAACAGGCAAAAGACGACAAAGCGCTAACAAAATCTCTGATCACTCGTCAATTAGAAGATCAGTTAAATCTGCTGTTTCGGCAAAGCACGATTAGCCGATTAGAATTGGCGGTGCACGATCGGGCAACTCAGGGCAGTTTTAATCACGAGTTTGTCAATGAAGAATGGACAAAGCTCTATCAAGAACTCTGCGGCGATGAGGTTGAGGTGCTACCAGAGCATCAATACGACTGGGCGCGAATTGGTCACATCTACTTCAAGCCGTTTTATTGTTATCAATACACTGCGTCGAATATTGTCAGCTTGGCGTGCTACCAAAAATATCTTGAAGTCGGCAAAGATTTCATTCCAGGCTATCTAGAGTTGTTGGCGGCTGGCGGCAGCATGGATCAAGTGGCAGCCCTTCGTAAATATGTTGGAGTTGACATCGAAGATCCTGGAACAATTCACGGAGCACTGACTTATGTTGAAAAGCTGTTAGATCAGTTGCAATCAACTCTCTGACCTGACAGATTACTCAAACTCTGCTTGCTCATTTTGTAGGGGCGTTCCATGAAACGTCCCTTATGTTATGTCTGTTGTTGGTTTTGAAGTTGATCGATCGCGACGATGACTAGCCTATGAGTTCTAGCTCTTTTTCCGCTTCTGTTACGGCGTTTTAGATAACTTTCGTGATTGCTTTGCGAGACTATTTAGGAAAGGCGGTAAGGGGCAATTTAGCACAATGACGATCGCCCTTAATAATTCCACTTCTTGATCAGTCACAGTGTTGTCTAGCAGAACAGTATAAGAACACGTCTCCACAATCGCTTGTCTCAATTTCAGAGAGGCGACACTCAGCCGATTCAAACTCTTTCGTAACTCACTAAAATTCCAGTTGGGCGGCAATTTGGGCATGGTTTGCTGTCCGGCTCCGGGCAATCTGAATAGACCCGATCGCAGCGCATAAACTATGGCATCTGAGTCTGTCTGTCCGACTTGCGCCAATGCTGACACTACAACAATGCAATCTGACCAAATTGGGTCAAGCGTTGAGAATTGTTCTGACTTTACAACTTTACCTAGGCAAGGCTGAAGATGGGTTTGCAAAATTACCAAGATCACAAACTCGGTTAGTGACCAACGATTATCAACCTTGGCTAACCCTTGAACACAGTTGAACAGTTGTTGACACTGAGCAGCAGAATTTTGGAGGAGAGCTGGAACCGCGAGATCTAGGAAAGGAAGACGATCGCGCACTGCCAACTGTTCAATTTGTGGATGAAAAGCCAGCATTTGCTGACTAATCTCTGGCTCAATTTGACGCAGCCATTCCACTTGCTGAGAACGGACTTGCAGATTTTTAGGATCGAGTAGCAGGGTATAGACCAGCGCGATCGCGCCTTCACGCTCCTGAATGCCCGACTGCAAAGGTTCTGACATCTGCGCTAATAGCGATTCTGGATAGGCAATAGGCTTCGAGCGAACGACATTTACCAAAGGCAGAACACCACTCGAACCCGCAAACCCCATTACTAAAGAGTCGTGTGATGCACTGCCAGAAGCAGACGTTGAGATTTGAGCGACATTCAACCCACCCAAGCGGCGCAGGCGTTGCCGAATGGGTGGATGAGTCGCCAACAGATCTTCTAACGAGGTGAACTTTAGGGCACTGCCAAAAAACATATGACTCGATGACTCAGCATAGGGAGACTGAAGCCGCGAACCCACACTACCAATCTTTTGCAATGCCCCTGCAATTCCATCCGGGTTGCGCGTAAATTGCACCGCCGAAGCATCAGCTAAAAATTCTCGTTGACGAGACACTGCACTTTTAATTAATCGACCAAAGAGCAAGCCCAGTGACCCGATCGCCATCAGCGCCAAGCCAAAATACCAGAGCCAACTATGATTGCTGTCTTCTGATTCGATCATTAGTCTACCAATGATGTAGACGAACAAAGTGCCGTGCAAAATGCCAACTAGCCGCAGATTAAGCCGCATATCTCCGTTGAGAATGTGACTAAATTCATGACCAATCACGCCCTGCAATTCGTCGCGAGTCAATTGCTGTAAACAGCCACGAGTCACCCCAATTACCGCATTCTTAGGAGTGAAGCCTGCTGCAAGCGCATTGATTCCTGACTCGTTGTCTAACAGATAGACCGCAGGCGGCGGGATGTTCGCCGCGATCGCCATTTCTTCGACAATATTCAACAATTGCCGCTCATCCACGTTTGCTATTTCTGCCAGCAGAAGCCGTCCGCCCAATTCTTGAGCAATGACGCTTCCCCCCTGTTGCAGTGACGAGATTTTGTAGAGACTGGCGATCGCGATCACGATGATCGTGACGATCGCCACCCAAAAGAAGAGATTTGGGTTCCACCAGCTACTGGTGTCGAAGTGAGGCAGAGAACTGGTTAATGGATTGTTGCACGATCGCCGACTGGTGCCAAATAAACTGATGCGCCACCCTCTACAACCCGACGACGGACTGCTCAAACTCGTCAGATTAAACACAATTACAGCGGCGCAGTAGATTGCCACAATCATGGTGGCGATCGAGAGCGCAAACAGCCCCATGAGTCGTCGAGTATTTTGCTGCGCCTGGTCTTGATGCTCAAAGAAATTCATAAGCTACTCAAAAGATACGCGAGGAACCGTTTTGACTTCGGGCGCGGCTTCTGCCAAAAGTTGTGCTTCCGCAAAATTAAAGCCTCCTGCAATCACACTGCTAGGAAACACTTCTCGCTTTGTGTTGTAGACCGTGATTGCATCGTTAAAGGCTTGACGGGCAAAGGCAATTCGATTCTCGGTTGACGAGAGTTCTTCCATTACTCGCATCATGGTCTGATCTGCTTTAAGATCAGGATAGGCTTCTGAAATGGCGAGAAAGCGCCCTAGAGCGCCTGTGAGGGCGGCTTCTGCATTGCCCAACTGCTGCATTGCCTGCGGGTCTCCCGGAACCTGTGCGGCTTGACCACTCGCAGCCAGAGCAGAATTACGTGCCACGATCACCGCTTGCAGCGTTTCTCTCTCATGCTTCATGTAGCCTTTAGCAGTCTCTATCAGATTGGGAATGAGATCATAGCGACGCTGAAGCTGAACATCAATTTGAGAGTAGGCATTCTTGTAACGATTGCGGAGCGTCACCAGGCGATTGTAAGAGTCAATGATGATGAAGCCGAAAAACAACACCAATGCAACGAGAAAAATTAGAAATCCCATGTCGTAAAATCCTGAATTTGAGCCGCGATCGCGTCACTAGTTTCTAGCCAACAGTCGCAATTTATACAAACTACGGTAGGGAAGGTTAGAATTCCCGATCGCAGTATTCCCCACCCACCTTTGAGAGCAACGGGCGGCTTAACTTGAAGGCACAAAAAAAGGGAGCTATTCGCCCCCATTTCGCATTTTGTGAATAAACCTAGAAGCTTAAGAGTGTGTTTGTAAATAAATATTACGAGAGATGACAGCATTAACGCAGAGTTTGCCAGATTAGTTCTAATCCTTATCATCAAACGTATCT
>JAYVFW010000297.1:0-4001 GCA_043772715.1 Phormidesmis sp.
TGAATGGCTGAAACCCGTATTCTGTCGTTTAGGAAGTGGAACAAAAGAGCCTTTAGAAGCTCTTATTTCAGTACAAATGTTTCAAAATGAGAATTGCTAAAGAGCCAGGGACGTTAATCACGTTCTCAAACCCGTGCTTCTGCAAAAGACTGGCAGCGATCGAGGCTCGATAACCACTGCCACAGTAAGTCGCGATCGCTTGGGTTTTATCCAACTGACCGAGATGCTCTTCTAGGTGAGCTACAAACAGATGCTTGGCTCCAGACACAAAACCCTTTTGATATTCATCATCACCTCGCACATCAAGCATCATGACATTGGGGTCATCTTTGTGTTGATTCAATTCCTGCACTGTCCACTCGCCCAAGTGTTGTAGCGGTAGCCCAGCATTCTGCCAACTTGTCATCCCGTCGTGCAAATAGCCTGCTAAATTGTCATAGCCGATGCGAAAAAGTTGCTCTGTCACCAGCTTCACATCTCGCTCACTTTCCACCACGATCAGTAGTGACTGCTCTGGTTTGAGCATCCAGCATACCCAGCTGGGTATGCTGGATGCAAGGCAATATTAATTGCACCCGGAATGTGTCCACCCCCAAACGCTAGAATCGATCGCGCATCAATGACCACTGTGTTATCATCTTGCATCTTTTGCTGAAACTCACTGGGTGTCAGCGGTTGCAGTGTAGGAGTGCAGCCCACAATCGGTGCGCCTTTCGCATTGACCTTTTTGAGCCGAGCATAATGACGCGGGGGTTTTGGCATCTCGCTCATGATCCACTTAACAAACTCTTTCTCAGAACGTTCTTTAATCCCGCGCTTAAAAATCCGTTCGTTGCAGATCGTGCTTTGTCTGCGATCGCCAATCGATTTTCCGCAGGAAGAACCTGCACCGTGGCACGGGTAGACTTCAATGCGATCGCCCAACGGCAATATCTTCTCAAACAGACTCTGATAAAGCTGGGCGGCTAGCCGCTGCTCACTGCCGCCGCCCAGCAAATCAGGGCGACCAACATCTAGATTAAACAGCGTATCGCCTGTAAACAGACCAAATGGCTCTTTACCCTGTTTTGAGTCGTAAATTAGCAGTGAAATGTGTTCAGGTGTATGTCCTGGCGTGTGCAAAGCGCGTAGCGTTACACTTCCGATCGTTAACTCGTCCCCGTCCTGAAGCTGATGCAATTCAAACTGATAGTCATCCGTTTTACCACCGTAAATTGGAACATCCATCCGGGCTTTCAGCTCGTGAGAACCAGACACAAAATCAGCGTGAATATGCGTCTCTACACTGGCAATCAATCGCACGCCAAATTCTCTAGCGCGTTGTAAATAGACATCAATATCTCGACGCGGATCGATGATGGCTGCTACGCCTGCCTTGTCATCTCCTACGATGTACGACAACTGTGCCAGTTCTTCAACATTAATCTGCTCTAACACTAATGCCATAGTTCTTCCTCCTCAATTATTTGTGCATGTCTCTTAATTGAAGCCGTGACTTCGCTGCGGCGTAGTTCAGCCAGAACCTCAACTTGCTTTTGTGTGCTCTGAAACGTAATGCTCAAAAAATTGCTTCATTTGGGGATTAGAATCACAGTCAAACCCGTTGTGCTTCCCGATTGCCATTGCTTCATCAGCAGTCAGTCCTTGCTGAGTAGCAATGTACATTAACGTCATTGCTCCAGAACGCATTCCGCTTTTGCAGTGAATGAGAGCAGGTTTAGGCAATCGATCAATTTCTTCAAGTACTTGGTCTGCCAGTTCATCACTCATGCCATCCGGTTTAACTGGCACGTTGACATATTGGAGTCCCGCACTTTCTGTCTGCTGCTGCTCGTCGCTCAGAAATCCTTCTTTGCTGGGCGATCGCAGATTCAGCACAGACTTAAATCCTTCTTGAGCCGCCTGTTGCACCTCTTCTGGCGTAACTTAACCCATTGCCACGGCTAATTGATCGTTAATTCGCTTGACATTTTCCATTATTTTCCTAATGGTGTACTTCCTACCACATTACTATTCGGTAATATGATAGCATCTAACTTTAGGCAGAGTTTCTTTTTACGCAGTTATGATCGATCCCACCTCTCAATCGCTATCACCTGTTGCTGACTATTTCAAGGTGTTGTCAGAAGTGAGTCGTCTGCAAGTGCTGTGTTCTCTCAAGACAGGTGCCAAGAATGTAACGGAAGTGATTGAAGCAACGGGTCTAGGTCAAGCAAACGTTTCCAAGCACCTAAAAGTTTTAGTGCAAGCAGGGATGGTGACTCGCCGCCCAGAAGGAATCCATGCCTATTACCAGATCTCAGACCCGATGATTTTTGAACTCTGCGAACTGGTGTGCGATCGTTTAGCTATCCGCCTACAGGAACAGACTGAGCAATTGGAGCAACTCAAAGCTTTGCGTGAGCATTAGAACGCAGCAGATGGCTGAGTCAGCCCTATCGAAACAAGTGGCAATGACTACGCCACAATCAGCTCTTTCCGACTTCTTTACTTCTGTGTGTTATCCCTATCTATAAATGTAGTTCAACAATTGCTGTGAACTGACTACTTTTTAAGCTAAAGCCTACTCAAAGAGACTCACTCATGAAACGATGACTAACGAGGAATTCTCCAAACACACTAGCCAGAGATCGAGACACCGATGAGTCGCCCAACCCCATAGGTGATCGCTGCTGCTCCAAATCCGAAAACAATTTGCCGAACACCCGAGTACAACACGCTACGTCCGGTTAATAATGTGATTCCTGCTCCGATGAGAAACAGCGCGATCGCACTCAAGAATAAGCTGCCACCCACAGCATTCCACCCTCGCAAAAACAAAAAAGGAATCACTGGAATGATTGCCCCCATTGCGAATAAGCAGAACGACGTAATTGCAGCAACCCATGCTGAACCCCCTAGTTCTTCTGGATCAATTCCTAGTTCTTCTCGCGCTAAGGTATCAAGGGCAGTTTTAGGATTGCTGATAATTCGAGCCGCTAGCGATCGAGCTTGATCAGCGGGCAATCCTTTTGCTTCGTAAATCAGCGCCAGTTCTTCTTCTTCCGCCTCTGGTGCATCTTCTAACTCTTGTCGCTCGATTTTAATTTGTCGCTCAAACAACTCTCGCGCACTCTGCACCGATAACCATTCTCCCAATGCCATCGAACATGCTCCCGCAATCAAACCCGCAAAGCCTGTGAGTAGAATTGATTGTTCAGAAATATTTGCCCCAGCTACTCCCATGATTAAACTTAGATTTGATAGCAATCCATCATTTGCACCCAGAACGGCTGCTCGTAGAGTATTTCCGCCTGCGCTCCGGTGTCGCCCCTCCATTTGAGCGACGACACTTCCCTCTAATCCAGTATTTGAGGTAGTTGTGATGGTTTGTAGTAATCGCGCATGAGATCGTTCTTCACTCGCTAGAGATGTATTCTGCGCTTCTGTCTGTTGGTCATAGGCATGGCTGCCGACTTGCTCCATCGCATTGACGGTCGGCAACACAAACTGAGCGCCGAACTGTCTCGCGAGAATGACCAACATTCGAGTACGCCATCCAATCTTACGTTTAGGAACATGATGCCCAGCTTCAATCAATTTGTCTTCCCAAACGCGAGCATGGTCTTCTTCAGTCTGTGCTAAACGACGATAGACCTCGGCGAGCGATGGCTGAGGTTCTGCATTGGCTAGCGATCGATAAAGATATGCACTTTCGATCTCGTCTTGCCAGTTTTCTAAGAATCGTTTAATTTGCGTTGGAGTTGCCATTACCTATCCTACTTAGTAAATATTCTTATAACTCTATCAAAGTAGGTATAAATTTGCTATCTCTAGCGGTACATTTTTCATAAATTTCTCGCAATAATAGCGTAAATATTTTTGATTTTGTATGATGTAACTAGTATCAATACAGTCTCTATTGCAGCGTTTTATTTTTCCTTCTATTAAAGCTGAAATAATTAGTATGAAGAGCTTTTTGCTTGAGTTTCCGCTTCAATAAAATGGGTCTTCAAACGATT
>JAYVFW010000298.1:0-11961 GCA_043772715.1 Phormidesmis sp.
AATACCCTAAAACCACTCCAACCTGTTGGTTGCAATAGATATTGCGCTGCTCAATCAGGTCATGTACATAAAGAATTGCTAGAGTAGATTGGGCGATCTGTTCGGTAAATTGTTGCTGCTCTCGCAGGGCAATTTCAGCCGCTTTGCGATCGGTGACATCTCTAGAGATACAGAGAATCGACTCGATCGTTTGTTGATCTGAAAACTCTGGAACGATCGCCATTTCAAACGAACGAATACCATTAAGTGTAGGTGTTTCAAATTCGATGATTTGCTTCTGACCTGTGGTTAGCAGAGAGCGAACTGCTACTTCCCGATTGTTGACAATGACTGCATCCATGCCTAATTCACGGCAGGTTTTGCCTAAATAAGACTCGGTTGCGATTCCAGTAATTTGAGTCAGGGCTGAACTGACATAAAGATGTCGGAGTTGAGGATCAAACCGTTCAATCAGATCGGGAGAATTTTCTGCCAGGTTTTGGTATTGCTGTTGCGATTCCTTCAAGGCAATCTCGGCAGCTTTGCGGTCAGTAATATCCTGGGAAACCCCGACCAGCCGGTAAGGATGCCCTGTAGCATCTGCCACCGGAAAAGCCCGCTCCCAGATCCAGCGAATGGTTCCGTCGGGGCAAACTAAGCGATATTCGTGGTTAAAGCCAGTTTGTCGCTGCTGCTCAATCACGGCTAGAGCTTGGGCGCGATCGTCGGGGTGAATGGATTCTATAAATGATCGGGGTTGTTCATAAACACTGGCACAACTGCGTCCCCAGATCTCCTCATAACCTGGGCTAACGTAAATAACTCGGTTGGGATCGATGTCTATCAACCAAAACACTTCATGGACGCTAGCAGCCATCTGTCGAAACCGCTCTTCGCTTTCTCGAAGGGCTTCTTCAGCAAGTTTTAGGTCAGTCAGGTCATGAACGTTGACCACCACGCCGGAGATTGTGCCGTCCAGTTCGACATAGGGCGCATAGGTTGCTCTGACAAAATGCTGACCGTTTGCATAGTTTAGCCACGCCTCCAGAATTTGTTGGGGTTCTCCCGCAAAGCAGCGATCCATTAAAGGCTGACAGACCGTCTCAAAAAATTCTTGTCCTAGCACATCGCTCACAGAATGCCCAACGATTTGATCGTAGGCTTTCTGATTCCAGATTAAATAGCTTTGGTTAACAACTTGGTAGAGATAGTTGCGATCGATCAGAGACACCATGTCTGGGGTGGCGGAAACAATCCGCTCATAGCGACGCAGCTTGGCTTCTGACTGCCGACGTTCTAGCTCAGAGGCGGCTCGGATGGCAAAGATTGTCAAGACCTCTTGAATAAACTGGACATTGGCGATCGCCTGATTACTGATCACGCAAATCATGCCAATCACCGATCCAGACGAACTGATTAAGGAAATGCCCGCATAGCCCTCTCCTCCTAAAGTTTGTAGCGTCAGGTCTGCTGGAAAGCGTTGCTGAATGTGGTCAGGATAAATGCAAAAGCCCTGCTCAAACACCTGTTTGCAAGGGGTATCTGCCAGAGGATACTCCAACCCATCAATCGTCTGTCCATTGCTTAACCCAGCAATAACCTTGACTCGATCGTTTTCAGGGGCAATTAATTCACCCACAAAGGTTTGATCTATGCCCAGTGAGCGAATCAGATATTGCGCCAGAGAATGGAAGAATGCTTCGCCAGTTTTTGCTGAAACGCCCTGAGCAATATTTTGGATCAGGTCTTCTTTTTGGTTGCGATCGTGGCTGTTAGCAATGCCAATAAAGCCAGGAATATTCCTGTTTGAGTCTTCTAGGGCGATCGTAGAGGGTTGGCGGTCGATCGTGTGCTGCTCAAGCTGGCTTTCTAAAAATTGCTGGCGTTGACGCATTTCGGTTTGTTGAATGGCAACCCCTAGTTGCAAGGCGATGTGCTGCAACAACTGCACCTCTAAGGGTTGCCACTGACGCGGGCTGCGGCAGTGGTGGGCAATTAACAAGCCCCACAAAGTGCCCTGGTTCAAAAGCGGCACCACCAAGTTAGCTTGCACCTGTAGCCCTCTTAGAAGTTGGGCATAGCAAGGATCAACCGTCCCGCTGTGAACATCTGAGAGGGTAGTAGTCTGCCCCTGCTTGTAGGGTTCGACCCAGGTTGCATTAAAGCATGGGTCATAGATGAGTTGCCCGAGAATCGGTGTCCAATCTGCACCGACAGCCTCAAATGCAACAACCGCATCCTGGTTTTCTAGGAAGCGGTAAACGAGAACGCGATCGGTTTGCAGAAGTGCCCTGGCATCGGCGATCGTCTCCTGCAAAAGGTCTTCTAGTTTCCTACCCTGTTGGATGTGGAGGATAATTTCTGAGACTTTCCCCAGAATTATTTCTGCCTGAAGGAAAGAGGATGCTGGGTCAATAGACACGACAAACCTCCAAAATACTGATGTTATTTCTGGCACAACAGGGTATCACCAGTATTTGATAGAAAGCGTTTGCTTCAGAAGAAACCACACAAAACAACACAATTTAGTCAAGAAATGGGAACCAACATCGCTCTAGCCGTTTCACAATCTGCTTTGATTTGAGTTTTTAGCTCATCAAGGGAGTCAAACTTTTGTTCAGAGCGGATAAATTGCTCAAGCTCTACGGTGAGAATCTGACCATAGAGATCACCTAACCAATCTAGCAGGTGAACCTCAATCGTGCGCTGGGTTCCGTTAACAGTAGGGCGATTACCAATATTCATTACGCCCAAGACGGGTTTGTCACGGTTGAGCGCTTGCCCAAACACGCGCACTCCATAGACTCCTTGTCGAGGCAAAAACTTTTCAGGCGGAACTCGTAAATTTGCAGTCGGGAAGCCGATCGTTCTGCCTAACTGCTGACCTGCAACGACTTCGCCCACCAAACTATAAGAACGCCCTAGCATCCGATTTGCGATCGCCAACTCTCCTTGCTCCAGCGAATCGCGAATCGCTGATGTGCTGATCCGCTTGCCTTTAAAGGTGAGCAGAGGCACGATCGTCACCCCAATGCCGTGAGTTGCTGCAATTTTAGATAGATCAATAGCGGTGCCCGATCGCTGGTGCCCAAACCGAAAATCTTGCCCGACGCTGACCCGTTTTGCTTGCAGGTGCCGCACCAAAACTTCTTCAACAAACTGCGGCGGGTCTAGGGCGGCGAGTTCTCGGTTAAACGGCAGCAAGACCAATTGCTCAACCCCCATCATCTGAAGCTGAAGTGCTTTTTCAGACTGAGGCGTTAGCATCGCGTGGGGCTGTCCGCTAAAAAACTCTCTGGGATGAGGGCAGAAAGAAACGACAGTAGCACGAGTTTGAGAGTCACCGTTGAGAACAGGCAAAATCACCTGTCGGTGCCCTTGATGAATGCCATCAAAATTTCCTAGGGCAACGGCAGTAGGAGTGAGAGAATTGGTTAGAGAAGAGGTAATCCACACGCTTTACATATTGACATACATAACTCAAGGAATTTCGAGAATTCCATAAAGGAAGTTGAAGTCATGATAAAGATTACCGTATTTTTCCGCTGTCTTAGAGTTCTAACCGTCGCAAAACGGAACTTTGTGCCACAAAAAGGCTCAATCCCCACCCATATTCAACCACGTCGAAGTTTCACAGTTTTGCTGATCGCCCCAGTTCTTCCTTCAACACTTGGCGATAAACGCTCGGCAACTCACTGGTGTTTGCGTTATCTTCGATGCCATAGCCCAAGCTGGTCCAAGTGCCCGAAAGTCGCTGTAAGACTGCGTTGATCTGTCCTTTCTTCAACAGTTGGTGCAGGTCAACGCCCCAGGCTTGAGAATCACTAAGCCATTTATAGACCACTGTGTCTTGAGATTCAGGAGAAAAACTGTAGCCCTGCCAAAACAACAGCGTCGGCGGTTCAGGATGATAGTGCTGCGCTTGCTCTAGCCAGGTTGAGGTGATGAACTGATAACGCCCAGCGGCCGTCGTGCAGTTGCCCATGTTGGGCCCGGCGACGATCGTCACACAGCGATCGGGGTGCTTGCTCAAGTCGGCTGCATATTCTCCGCCATAAAGAACCGCGTAGGGATTGCGGACATTGGACTCGCTGGCAGAAATGGTTCGCATTAGTGCCCGAATGTAGGGATCGCCGCCTTGCATGACGAGCGGTGTTTTAGCCCCGATCGCATCGCCCGGAACCCAAAATGCCGGACGTTTGCCGAGCATATGCATCATCAAAAAAATGATTCCGAGTAAAATCACACTGCGAACTAGCAGCTTTTCAACAAACTGATCTAAGACATCGGGTTTTGACTCAGTGTTTGACATAAATTGCCGTTTAACATGAGGCACCAGAAAGCATTCTAACCGCAGAAGTTCAGAAACGCTTTGAGTTTTGAACGATGCCTTGAGCGTTTTGAGCTAGAATCCCGGACTTTCTCATCCCGTCATGCGACTTAGAATCGGCGCGGCGGCTAAAAGTGTCTTGGTGTAAGGGTGTTGAGGATTGCCAAAAATCTCTTGCGTTAGCCCTAACTCAACAATTTTGCCTGCGTTCATCACCGCAATACGATCGCAGAAAAATCTTGCCACCCACAGATCATGCGTGATGAATAAATACGTCAAGTCAAATTCTCGTTTCAACTCCTGCATCAGTCGCAGCACTTGAGTTTGCACCGTCGCGTCTAACATACTCACGGGTTCATCGCAAATCACTAATTTTGGACGAGTGATCAGCGCCCGTGCGATCGCAACTCGCTGCTGTTGTCCGCCAGACAGCTCGGCTGGATAGCGATCGTAAAAATCCTCTACAGGCGTTAAGCCGACTCGCTCTAGCATCGCTTCCACGTCAAGCTTGGCTTTTTCAGTCGTGGCTAGCCGATGAATTAAGAGCGGATCGGCGATGCTTTGTCCGATCGTCATTCTTGGATTTAAACACGCTAATGGATCTTGAAACACCATTTGAATCTGACGGCGCTGTTGTCTCATTGATCGGCGATCGAGATCTGTCAACTCTTGATCTAAAAATCTAACGCTGCCAGAAGTCGGACGCAGCAGTTGCAGAATTGTGCGCGACAGCGTGCTTTTGCCACAGCCTGATTCGCCGACCAATCCCAAAGTTTCACCGGGATAGAGATCTAAATTAATGCCATCCACTGCTCGAATGGTTTGATCGGTTTGGTTTAGCAGCCGCGAAATAAAGTTTTGCTCTAGCGTGTAGTGTTGCTTTAAGTCTTGCAATTGCAAAATCGGTGCGTTCTGCTTGAGAATCGCCCGATCGTTTGTGTCATCTTTCTGAATCTGAAGGGCAGCGTTAAGCAGCGATTTTGTGTAGTCGTGCTGCGGGTTTTGAAAAACCGATTGCGTGGTTCCCATTTCGACAATCTTTCCGGCATACATCACAGCGATGCGATCGCAATATTCTGACACCATCGCTAAATCGTGAGAAATCAAAATCAACGCCATTTGCCGCTCACTGCACAAGCGGGTCAGCTCTTGCAAAATCTGAGCCGAAACAGTGACATCCAGACTCGTGGTTGGCTCATCCGCCACAATTAATTTGGGATTCAACAGTAGGGCGAGAGCGATCGCAACTCGTTGCCGCATTCCGCCACTAAACTCGTGGGGATATTGCCCCCAGCGATCTGCCGGAATTTTAACAGCTTCTAGGGTGGCGATCGCCCGCACTTTTGCTTGTTTATTCGAGAGGTGCGGCTCGTGAGATTTGAGCGTTTCTAAACAGTGATCTCCGATCGTCATTAATGGGTCAAGTCGCGTCATCGGGTCTTGAAAAATCAGCGCGACAGCTTCCCCTCTAAACTTTTGTAGTTGTGAGGGTGAAAGCCTAAAAACTGACTGTCCCTGAAAGGTCACCTCGCCTTCAATCTTGGCGGAGTTGGACAATAGCCGCATCGCTGCCCGACCTAGCGTTGACTTGCCACAGCCCGATTCTCCGACTAATCCCAAACGTTCGCCCGGTTGCAGCGTGAATGACACATCGTCTACTACCCAACTGGCATAAATCTTTGAGTAGGCAACTCGGAGATTCTCAACGCAAAAAAGAGGTTCGTTCATTATGGGCGATTCTGCTTTTAACGTCAGTTCGATGAGTTTTTTCGCTGCGTTGTCAGCAGCTTCTGCCCCTAAATCCCCCATTCTGGGGGATTTAGGGGGCTTTCCGAATTCATAATCAGAGCGAACCAATTCCGTCGAACTGACGTGCTTTTAGCTACTTTACCAGCGAATTCAAACGAATGGCAGATCTCGTGGCTCGTCGATCGCCCTCGCTTTCTGCGCTTTCACAATATTCTCAAACCGTCGCATCAAATAAGCCACGCCAAAATCGCCATTCGGATTTTTCTCTAACGCTTCAGCTAAGACAAAGACTTGATTTGCCAGGTCTTCGCCCAGTTTTTCGACGGTTGCCTGCTTCTCTTGGGCAAAATGCTCTCGTTCGCGGGATAGCGATTGCCACTCACTGGTAAATAATTGCTCGATCGCCGTGTGCAAGCCCATTTTTTCTAAGGCATCCCACTCGCCGCGATCGCACCAGATGCCGCCACAGCTAGGGCACCGCTCGACATAAAAAGGGGTTTTCATGCCGATTTTAGTTCTTGCCAGATAGCTGCGACATTCTGGGCAGAGAGAGGCTTTGGCATCAAAGGGCGACTGCACAAACTCTACGTCTAAAATTTCTGGCACTAGCTCGGCTGCCGTAGCTGGGTGCGATCGCTGCCGTTGCCAGGTCTGATAGTCTTCTGACGGAATCCAGGTTCCTTTGCAATCGGGGCAGTCTTTCACGTTTAGCTGCTCTGCTAAAACGCCATCTATCAGCGCAATCTTGCGATCTTTAGGACATTGCACAGCGTTGCTCTCAATCCGACGATCTCCATTTAATCAATCTCTCGTCACATTTTGGCAACCGGGCAAGAATGTTGATTATTCTTCTTGCAATAGTGCGTTGCAATAGCGAATCAGTGTGCTGACTCGATCGCGCACCTGTCCCAATCTTTGCTGACTCGTGGTGGATTGTTTTGCCGTTTGCAAGAACATCACATCCATGGCTAAAAGCCGCAGTTGTTTATTGATCTCGACGTGAAATGAGTGCGATCGCTGCCCCGCCATTGCGTCTAGTGCTTCTAGATCTAGACTTCTCACTTGGTCTTGAAAAAACTGCTGAACGGTCAGAGCGTCGGTCTTTAAGGTCAGGTGATCAAATTCCGGTTGAGAGATCAGAGTTTGCAGCCGTTCTAGAATCTGCCGAAACTCTTGATAACGTTGACGATAGATCTCCGGCAACATCTTGGCACTGTGAGAAATTTGTTTAAACTGGGGCGCTAGGATTCGAACCTAGGAGTGCCGGGACCAAAACCCGGTGCCTTACCACTTGGCGACGCCCCATCGCGTTACCGAATAGTATTCTAGCAGTTTATTGCCCAAATCTGTCAAGCAGAATTATTGAAGGGGCGATCACAAAAACTATTTCAATTCACCAAGACTTACGCAAACCTCCGAGGTTTGCGTAAGTCCTATTCACAATGCATCGTTGTATCAATCAGTACTTCCCAGCGATTGGGACTTGATTATGATGGTAGAAAAGCGTAAATTTCAGGCTACAGGCATCGAAACCAAGGGCAAGGAGAACGGGGAGTGAACGCAGCAGAACAAGCAACAACCCTTGAAACTGCTAGCAAAATTGCAACAGTGGTCAATCTCTTTAAGGTTGAATTTCCCGATGCGCGGGCAGACTTAAAGCCTTGGGCAAATGACCTAGACACGCGAGAACTCGTCGATCCCGACTCGATCGACATTGGGTTTCACTTTCCGGGTCGCAGTCGCTTGTTTCAAAGCCGCAGCGTTTTGGTGCAGATCCGGTTTCATCAAGACTTAGAAGCCGAGACTCGCCGAGCGATCGGAGTCGAAGCCGCAGGGTTTGATCATCAGGGTAAGCAGTGGCGATTTTCAACGGTGCAAAACTGGGGCTTTGAAGGCACTAGCCGCCCAACCCCAGAAATTTGCGAGAGCCTAAAAGGGTTTTGCCGCAAAATTTTAGACGTGTTTAATCTGGGCACATAAGATTGGGTCGCCAACGATACTTGTTTAGATTGATCTTTCCATCCGAGCTAAATTGCACCCCTTCCGCTTCTAAGAGCGATCGCTGCAAATAATCGTCGCCATTGCGAAAGGGCGATTCAGAAATCTCGCCCCTAGCGTTAATGACGCGATGCCAGGGCACATCCTCGTGAAGTGGGCTGACCCGAAATAGGGCATAACCCACTAGACGCGCTCGACGTGGCAGATCTGCCAATTCTGCGACCTGCCCATAAGTTGCAACCTGACCGTAAGGAATTTGGCGCACAATGGCATAGATGCGATCGTAGCTAGACATCAGACTTTAAGGTGATTGGTGCAGAGTCTGGGCAAGCGCCAGATCAAAATACTGGGACTCTCTTGCACTGCCTGACAAAACTTTAAAGGGAGCATCGGCTTCGCCAAACTGATCCAGCACCAAGCTGGCGTTAGAGAAATCATGATCGCGAGTGTAGCCATTGAGGGTGATCACAGTCTTCAATTCTGCCGCCAGCGATGACTTTAACCCTTGCTGCGAGTCTTCAAAGGCAAGACATTCTTCAGGTTTCAAATTCAGCTTCTCCAAGGCGTAGAGGTAGATGTCAGGTGCGGGCTTTTTCTGCGGCACGATATCCCCAGCGGCAATGACTTCAAACCAGTCGCAGCCGTCAGGCGCAAGTGCTGTTTCGAGTAAAGTAGAGACATTTTCGGGAGTTGTCGTGGTGGCGATCGCCAATCGCATTCCCGCTGCCCGTGCTTCCTCAATCAGCCGCTTGACACCGGGGCGCAGGGGAATAATGCCTTCGTTCAACAGTTGTTTGTAGTGACGAGTTTTAGCCGCGTGGAGGCTTGCAATCCAGGGTTTGAGATCCGCAGGTGGATCGAAAGGAGGCTGATAAGTGTTGATGTGAAAGAGAATGCGCTCTTTGCCGCCCGTCACTTCTAATAATTTGCCATAGAGGTCGATCGACCACTCCCAGTCTAGTCCCGCCTCGGCAAAAGCGCGATTAAATGCCACGCGATGCCCATCTCGCTCGGTGTCGGCAAGAGTGCCATCGACATCAAAGATCAGCGCACGAAGTTCAGCCATAAGAATTGATCAAGTATAAGACAGTTGAAAGAATAGACGATCGTCGCCCTCAATTTCCTGATTTAGACAAGCTGCTTCTGTAGAAAGGAATGGTGCCTTCCAGTAATCACTGTGTAAACGGCAACTCAGCAAGCATTTTACTACCACTCTACAGTTTACGGAATCAGGGGCGCGAGGCAGCAATGAACAATGGAAAATGGCTAGACATTACTGAATATGCGCTTTGGGCAGGCTCAGGCGTGGGGTCAGTTGCCGCGATCGCGTCCCAGCAGATTGCCTTTACTGCCGCCCCGCTCTCCTTTCTATTGTTGCTGAATTTGGTCAATCGTCGTCGCCTCGATCAACAAGTTCAGCAAGCTGCCCAAGCCAGTCTTGAGCAGATTGATCAGCGCCTTTCTCAAAACCTCACCGCTCTCGATCAACAAGTTCAAACGCTGCCGAACTTTTTAGATCTCGCTAGGCTTAAAAAGACCGTTTTGCAGCGCAATGAGCAAGCGATCGCGCAAGTTCAACAAACCCTCGCTCAACGCCTTGCCCCGCTAGAGGCTCACGATCTTGGTCAGATGCAGCAAGATCTGAGTCAGCTTGGCAGCAAATCGTCACAGCTTACTGAGTCGGTCGCAGCGGTGACTAGCCGTCTCAACCGAGCCGCCAGTGCCTATCGAGTCGAGAGTGCCGAAGCGGCGATCGCGCAATTGCAAGGCGAGATCGCGCAACTGCAAACCAAGCTGACTGAGGTGTCCAAAACGCCTACGCAGAATGTTCCCAGAGCGCTGCAAGACCAAATCCATCACCTCAATCGTCGTCTGAGTGCGTTACCTCAGCCCTTTGACGGCACCAGCCTGAGACAAGATCTAGACGGATTGATCAAAGTCATGGGCGATCTGGTTTCTCGACGAGAAATGGCGCGTCTGATGGCAGAAGTCGAGAAGATTCGTCAGCAAAGCCAAACGCTAGAGCAAACCGTCGCCCCGATGAGAACGATGAACGCGATCGTGCGAAAGCAGATGGACACGCTATCGTCTTGGTTGAGCTTGAAAAATGAGCAAAGGGAACCGCTCCCTGACCTAAGCGCACCTGAACAAGCAGTCTTGAAACTAAGAGACACGATCGCGACGCTAGAACATCGGCTCGACGGTTTACCCAGCGGCGCAGATTTAACTAAACTGCACGCTGAAATGCAGACGACGGTGATTCACCGTTTGGGAAAGCTTCAGCAGCAGGTTTCGACCGTGCAACAGTCTACGCAGAGTCTCGATCGTCAACAAAAAAACTTGGGCGACTGGATCAATCGGTTGCCTCAAATCTTAGATACGAGCGCCTTGCAGAGTCAGATGAAATATCTGACCACCCGATTAGAAGGGAGCGAAACCACGCTAGCCAGTCTCCGCACTCAAGTAGAGGCAGCGGTTGAGGGTCAACAGCCGCCCGTTCAAGCAAACGCTGAGTATGAATTGGTGTTTAATCTGCGATCAGTTGATCGCAACAAAACCGAGTCGTCTCGCAATCGTGTGCTGTTGGACGATGCCTTAGCGAATGCCCAATCACGGCTGATTGTGGTTTTTCCTTACCCAGATCACATGACGTTAGATGCGTCTTTAATCGACAAATTTAAGGCATTTCTCGATCGTCAGGGTCATTTAGATATTGGTTGGGGACATCTGGGCAACTTGCATGACAGCCGTCTCCCTCACTACATTCACAATAAATCTTCGAAGTCAGCCGAGAAGCATTTTTTACACACAATTCTCAGTCAGTTAACGCAACTCAAACACCAATACCCTGATCAGTTTCGGTTTAAGGTGTTGGGCACTGATGAAAACTTTCTGATCTGCGATCGCGCTTACGGAATTTTAGGCGTTCACCCTGTCGCAACTACCAGTGCGGCGTTTCCTGAATTCGCAGTTGGGCTTCGCACGACCAACGCAGACGTGATTAAAGGACTGACCGATCGCTTCGACAATCCCGTGCTAGGTGCTCACGATGCGGCGGCTTACTATAATCGAGCCATCACCCGCCATGCACTGGGTGATAAATCGGGCGCGATCGCTGACTATAGCGAAGTAGTGAAAATCGATCCCACCCATGCGATCGCCTACAACAATCGGGCACTGGTGCGCTATGAGTTGGGCAACAAAGCAGGCGCAATTTCTGACTCTAATCG
Organism: Phormidesmis sp.; assembly: GCA_043772715.1. Lineage (GTDB taxonomy): Bacteria > Cyanobacteriota > Cyanobacteriia > Leptolyngbyales > Leptolyngbyaceae > Phormidesmis_A. The sequence goes on from JAYVFW010000298.1 coordinate 11,287, forward strand.
GGCGCTGTTGCTCAACCCCCGGAGTTATGTCACTTACTGCAATCGCGGCGTAGTGCGGCTAGAACTGGGAGACAAAGTGGGGGCGATCGAAGATTTTACCTACGCGATTCAGCTTGAAGCGAGCTGCGCGATCGCCTACTTGCAGCGTGGGCTAGCTCGACTCAAGTTGGGCAACAAAATGGGAGCAGTCGAAGACTTTAGCGCCCTGATTGATCTCAATGCTCAAGACGCGATCGCTTATTTTCATCGCGGCACTGCTCGTAGCACGTTGGGCGATAAAACCGGGGCAATTCGAGATTTTAAGGAGGCAGCCTGGTTATTTTCTGCCCAGGGCAATCAAGATCGCTATCAACGATCGATCGAGGCAGTCAGCAAGCTCCGCAAACGTCTGGTTCTCTCAGGTGGAGCGGTTGAGGTCAGGGGAAGAACGCTTTAGGCTGTGAATTGGCGCACGATCGGATGCTAACCTGATGTCAGTTCGATAGAAGCGGTTCGCTCCGATTGTGAATTCAGGAGAGCTACCTAAATCCCCCATTCTGGGGCAGGGCTGATCTATTGATAAGAGAAAAAAGGTAGAACCCTTATCTCTCCGTTGACCTCTTTGAATATCATTCGCAGCAGCAACGAATTCACAAAGGTTTCAGCATTATCCTTTTTTCAATAGATCAGCCCTGC
>JAYVFW010000299.1:0-11837 GCA_043772715.1 Phormidesmis sp.
TATTGATTGTGGCGCAAGTCAGCAGTCGCAATAGCGCGATCGCAAGCGAGATGCCGACCACAGAGGCAACCACCATTACCGAAGTTCAATCGCAAGGGCTAATCGCTGAAGCATCCAAACCTGCCACCCAAACGACCGAGGAGAAAAGCAATATGTCAATGCCTGAACGCACTGGGCCCGAACGGATCAGAATGACTGAATCGGGTCTGCAATATGTGGATGAGGTCGAAGGAACGGGCGTTTCTCCTAAGAAGGGTCAAACTGTGACCGTGCATTACACGGGCACGCTGACCGACGGAACCAAATTTGATAGCTCCCGCGATCGCGGTCAACCCTTCGAGTTCAAAATTGGTGTGGGTCAAGTCATCAAAGGCTGGGATGAGGGCGTGGGCACGATGAAAGTTGGCGGTCGTCGTCAACTTACCATTCCTCCCGGCTTAGGCTATGGCGCGCGCGGAATTGGTCCGATTCCTCCCAACTCAACGCTGCTGTTTGATGTGGAATTGCTGAAAGTTAGCTAGTCAACTTTAATAATTTTAGAATCCGCGATCGACCTCGATTTGCGGATTTTTTATTGACTATCATTGAGATCCAGTGATTCACTGAAATATAGTCTCAGACTCACCAGCCTTAATCCTTTATGCCAAAAACAATCTGGGCAACGGTTCGTCAAGGGAAAGTTGAGTTATTAGAGCAGACAGAAATTCCTGACGGAACCAGGCTTTTAGTCACTATCTTGCTTGATGACGAAACGGATTTCTGGCTTCAGACAAGCCAAGTTTCACTCGATGCTGTTTGGAATAATGATGAGGATGATGTCTACGCCCAGTTACTTCAAGAATGACATCATTTTGGTTCGGTATCCTTTTTCAGATTTGTCTGGCTCGAAGGTAAGACCCGCAGTGGTTGTGAGTGCGCCACACATTTCTCAGGACATCATGATCACACCATTAACGAGCAAAACAGTCTCTTTACTAGAGGGCGAGTTTGTCCTCGCTAAGTGGTCAGAAGCAGGACTGAATGTGGCTACAGCCGTCAAGCGGGGTTTATATACAGTGCATCAAAGTCTAGTGGTAGCAGTCATTGGAAAACTAGACGATGCCGATCGTAAGCAGTTAGAGCAATCACTTCAAGGCTGGTTAGGGTTTTGACGCAGCCCAATTAGTGATTGATTTGAAATCCGCGATCGACCTCGATTCGCGGATTTTTTATTGACGATCGTTGATCTATTACTTCATTCTCAAGAATCTGGAGGCAAGTTTTTCCTGTCAAAGGTTTTCTGATCTGGCTCAAAAGCAACCAAGATATCGACATCGCTGCGATCGTGGATTGCACTATCCCGTACAAACGAACCGAAAACACCGCAACGACTAACCCCAAAACGGTGTAGATCGTGTTGATGTTCCTGAAGAAGAGACAGGACTTGAGCTTTCGTTTGTACAGGCATCATTTGCATAGACTAATCACCTGATGCTGAGTCTATCACAGCCTTCTAGATAGCTTTTAAACACTACTGCGATCGAGATCTGAAGCCAGCTAACGACTAAGCTCACCCGCCGCCGGAAGCCCATAGTGAAGCGAGGAACGAGCGAAACGCAGGCTGTAGGCGATCGGGTGCAGCGCCTTTGTGTTGCTTGTTATTACGTTCCGGGCGACATGAATAAGGCATCCAGCATAAGACGGACAGCTTCTCTTGCTTCGCGCTCCAGTTCGTCTCTTTCGGTCCACTGTTGATCTACAGTTAATGCCGGTTTATCAGGATTAGCGTGAACTAATGAGTTGCGCCGTCTGCGTAGCCAATGCAATTGAGGTTCTCCGCCAGCAGCATCAATCAATCCTTTAGCGTTACCTTTGAAGTCTGTAATCTCTTCTCGCAATTGAGCTTCAACGACGGTTGCAGCAAGAATGAGAACAGCAGCCCAAGCACCTGAACAAAAAGTAGCCTGGACTTCGGCAGTCAAAGCACACGCTTGCTCACTCAATAAATAAGAACCTTGACCTTGAGCGACTTCAATCTCGTTTTCAAACCACTGTTGTCGCTCTTGCCATATTTCTATGTTTGGATAATCGAGATGATTCATCCTGCAATATAAAATATCAGAGTACTCAAAACGCTGCGCACAAGCAACACAACAATTGTCTAGACTGAAACTTTCCGTATAAAATTCCAAATTCAGGCACTTAGGCGGAAATTTTCCGCCTAACTACCGATCGGGGAGGTTTAGACAAACAAATTTTTTGCATAGCGTTCCAATTCGGGTAAATAGGTGGAAAAGTTCAGGATGTTTTCGACTTAAGAATGCTGAGACTTTAGCGTAAGACTTAGGCTGAAATTACGGGTTTTTTATCTCCTCATACACTCGTCCTTTCCAAGCGCCGCCTTTGCCTTGCCAGTGGCGACGGGCTGAGTCAAGGGTCATTAACGTGTAGAGAAACGCGATCGCAGGCAAGCAACCCGCTAACCAAACCGGACACCGATAAAAGCGCACGATCGGTAAGTAAGCCAAACTCATTAGCAAATAGGCAAGAAAGCTAGGAATCGCGATCGACCATTGCCCCACAACCGCTCCAAAAACAAATCCCACAGGCGGAACAAGGTAAATAAGACTCATTCCAAACACCGTTCCGATGAGCAATAACGGAGAGTAATTTAACTGGGTGAATGCCGATCGTGCCACCATTGTCCAAATCGTTTCTAGCGAGTCGTAGGGGCGTATACTGCGCGTTGTATCTGACAATCCTAGCCAAATTCGTCGCGACCCACTCGACTTAATCGCCTCCGCTAATGCACAATCATCGATCAGCGCGTGCCGAATCGCCTGAATGCCGCCAATCCGAGTCAGTGCCTCTCGCCGAATTAGACTACATCCGCCTGCCGCGCCCGCGATCGCGTTCTCCGGCTCATTCACCCAGCGAAACGGATAAAGCTTCTCAAAAAAGAAGACAAACGCCGGAATCAGCAGTTTTTCCCAGACGCTTTGACAACGTAATCGCACCATTAACGAAACGAGTTCGCGATCGTCCTCAACGGCTTTGGCAACTAGCTGGGAGAGATTAGCGCGATCGTGTTCGATATCCGCATCGGTGAGCAAAAAATAGTCAGGTTCTAGCGCGATCGCTTTTTGAATGCCCTGATCGAGTGCCCAAAGTTTCCCCGTCCATCCGGGGGGTAACGGTGCCGCTGAGAGAATGTGTAGCTGATCAGATTTGCCAAACGTCTCAGCGGTTTTTCTGGCGATCTCAGCCGTTCCGTCAGTGCTGTGGTCATCGACTAAAAAGAGATTGAGAACGCCGGGATAGTCTTGAGTGAGCAGCGATCGCAGTGTGATTGGCAACAAGTCTGCTTCATTGCGGGCGGGAATGATCACGCAGACAGCAGGATATTGATCAAAGGGCAGGAATTGGGCAGACAAACGCTGATCGGTGCGCCAAAATTGACCGCGAAAGCAGACTAAATAAATCCAAATCGCCAGGGAAAGTAGCGCTAATCCTGCAAAAGTCGCACTCATTATCGTTGGGGAAGGTTGGTTGTCATCTTGCAAATTCCTGATTGTAGAACGCAAAATACAAAGACTGTGGTTTTTGGGTGAACGGTTTAGTATGCAAGAGCGAAACAGGGTGACTACTTCTCAACTGGATGGGGCGATCGCTGCCAGTCAAGATTATCTACTTTCCACTCAAAATCCTGACGGCTATTGGTGGGCAGAACTCGAATCAAATGTGACGATGACCGCAGAAGTCGTCTTGCTGCACAAGATTTGGGGCACGGATAAAACTCGCCCAATGCACAAGGCGGAGACGTTTCTACGATCGCAGCAGCGCGATCACGGCGGTTGGGAATTGTTCTACGGCGATGGCGGCGAACTCAGCGTCACCGTTGAAACTTACATGGCGCTCAAACTGCTGGGTGTTGCGATCGACGATCCGGCAATGGCAACCGCGAGGGCATTCATTCTGGCGCGGGGCGGCGTGGCAAAAACTCGCGTGTTCACCAAGTTTCACCTAGCGTTGATTGGCTGTTATCCGTGGAGTGGGTTGCCGTCGATTCCGCCGGGGCTGATGTTGTTGCCGTCATTAAAGCTGGAGATTCCCAATCCGTTTGGGTCTGAGCCGTTGTTTTCAGCTTCGACGTTTAGCATTTATGAACTGTCTAGCTGGGCGAGAGGCAGCACCGTTCCATTGATGATTGTGTTCGATCGTAAGCCCGTTTTTCTCGTCGATCGACCGATCACGCTTGACGAACTTTATGCAGACGGGATTACAAACACTAACTTCGATCTGCCTCGTAAATCAGATTGGACAGATGTGTTTGTTGACTTAGATAAAGTCTTCAAATTGGCTGAAGACTGGAACCTGATGCCCTTTCGAGAAGCAGGACTCAAAGCCGCAGAACAATGGATTTTAGAGCGGCAAGAAGCTTCTGGTGATTGGGGTGGGATTATTCCTGCGATGTTGAATTCACTATTGGCGTTGCGTTGTTTAGATTATGATGCGGCTGATCCAGTTGTTGAACGTGGCTTAAAGGCTGTCGATCGGTTCTCGAATCAGACCGACAATACGTTTAGCGTTCAGCCCTGCGTTTCACCTGTTTGGGATACTGCATTGGTGATGCGATCGTTCGTCGATTCTGGCATGGCTCCCAATCATCCGGCTTTGGTGCGCGGCGGCGAGTGGCTGCTCGAACAGCAGATTTTAGATTATGGCGATTGGGCGGTCAAAAATCAGCACGGTAAACCGGGAGCTTGGGCGTTTGAGTTTGAGAATCGCTTTTATCCCGACGTGGATGATTCTGCTGTAGTGGTGATGGCGTTGGCGGCGGTGGAGTTGCCCAATGAGAGGTTGAAAGCACAAGCGATCGCCCGTGCCGTTAACTGGATTATCACCATGCAATGCAAACCTGGAGGCTGGGCAGCGTTTGATTTAGACAACGATCAAGACTGGCTCAATGCTCATCCCTATGGCGATCTCAAAGCCATGATCGATCCCAATACCGCCGATGTGACTGCACGAGTGCTAGAGATGCTCGGACGGTTGCCAGACACTCATCTGGACGCAGATCACCTCGATCGTGCCCTCGCTTATTTAACGCAAGAACAAGAAAGCGACGGCTCCTGGTTTGGGCGTTGGGGGGTGAACTATATCTATGGCACCAGTGGCGTTTTGGCTGCCCTTTTGCTAGTCGCGCCAACGAAGCGATCGAGCATCGAGCGTGGGGCAAATTGGTTAGTGAAATGTCAAAATCTTGACGGTGGTTGGGGTGAAACCTGTGCCAGCTACAAAGACGCTTCGCTCAAAGGTAAAGGAAACAGTACGGCTTCTCAGACCGCTTGGGCATTGATTGGGCTGCTCGCTGCTGGGGATGCGATGAGCCAGTTTGCTGGGGATGCGATCGACAATGGCATCACCTACTTGCTGACCACCCAGCGCCAAGACGGCACCTGGAACGAAGACGACTTTACAGGCACAGGCTTTCCGGGGCACTTCTACTTGAAATATCACCTTTATCAGCAGCACTTTCCCTTAACTGCCTTGGGACGATATCGGGAAATGAATCATCATTTCTCAAAATCTCAGCCCGACTCCGCCTTGAAGTGACGCAGCCGCCCCACCCCGCTTATAAGCATCAAACGAGATAATCGCATTGCCAAACACCACCACATTGCTATTCGGAAGCGCATAGTCAATGCCTGGTTGAATCGCAAAACTCGTTTGATTGCCCACTGGGGTGTCGCCTCCGAGCGGAATCGCGACCCCTGCACCGATATAGGCATCGGTCTGCCAGTTAAGGGGAATGTCATAGGAAATCGTCGGCACGATCGCCACACCACTACCAATCAACGCCTGCGCTCTGGCTGAAATCGGTGCCCTTAAAAACTTATATCGACCTGAAATCACCGCCGAAACGCTGCGATCGTTGTTTGGTCCGCGCGTCAAGCCAAACGAAGGTCCGATGCCAACGTAGCTGCCATAAGCGGCTTGTGCCGAGGCGGGAGCTTGAGCGCTAAAGGCAAGCCCGACGCTGATTGCAGCACTGCTTACGATCGCACTCATTTGCAAAAACGTAGGATTAAATTGTTTCATTCGACGACTCCTCAGTGACCAGACGGCAAGGTGATGGCAAGCGAATATTTAACTGTACGATCGTTGACCAGCGCGAATCAACCAAAAATACCCAACTATTTCATGATACTCAACAACTTGGAATGAAAGACATTTGCTCTTGATCAAGCCTGAGAAACGGTGGCGCATGGCGTAGACTTTTGACAGTAGACCTCCTGCATGAAAAATTCTCGACGTAATCCACCCTGCGACCTCGCCCCCTAACCCCCAAAAGTGGGAGAACTGGAGTTCAAAGTCCCCCCACTTTGGAGGATTTAGGACGTTCCCGGAGTCGCGCAGGAGGTCTAGTAAACCAGCCTAACGTCTCCCGGTTGAAAAACTGTGCAGCTAAATCAGGTCATTATTATTCATAAGTCGGGCGACCCGCTCAGTCGGCGATGGGCTGAGAAGTGCGTCCAGGCGTTAGAAAAACGTCACTGTCGAGTGCTGTCAGGTCCGAGCGGACCGAATGACAACCCCTATCCCGTATTTTTGGCATCGGTGCAGCAGCCGATCGACCTGGCGATCGTTCTCGGTGGCGATGGCACTGCCCTGACCGCCGCCCGAAACCTAGCAGCAGACAAGATTCCCATTCTTGCGGTCAACGTTGGCGGGCATTTGGGGTTTCTCACCGAATCATCTGATGATTTCAACACGGAAACCGTGTGGGATCGGCTATCAGACGATCGCTTTGCCGTGCAGCGCCGCATGATGCTGCAAGCCAGCATTTTTGAAGGCAATCGCACCAATCTGGAGCCTGTTAGCGATCGCTATCTGGCGCTGAATGAAATGTGCGTCAAACCTGCCTCTGCCGATCGCATGATTACCGCGATTTTAGAAATGGAAATCGATGGGGAAGTCGTCGATCAATATCAGGGTGATGGCTTGATCGTGGCGACTCCCACAGGTTCGACGTGTTATACCGTGGCGGCAAATGGTCCGATTATTCACCCTGGAATGGACGCAATCGCCGTTACGCCAATCTGTCCTTTGAGTTTGTCGAGCCGCGCTATTATTCTGCCGCCTGGATCGGTCGTGAGCATTTGGCCTCTGGTCGATCGAGATATCACCACAAAACTGTGGATGGATGGCGTGTTAGCAACTTCGATTTGGCCCGGTCAGCGCGTCGATATTCGCATGGCAGATTGCGATGCTCAGTTTATTATTCTCAGAGAAGACTATTCCTATTACCAAACGCTGCGAGAAAAACTGCAATGGGCAGGAGCGCGAATTCACTACAGCAATAATCATCGCAATTAAGTTTTGGATAATTAGAAATCAAAAACTGTCTGTGACGCGCCAGACAATCTGGAGACTGAAATCAAAAAACTTTCATCATTCCGGGAGGCTTGATGCATGAATCTACTAGAATGACTAATCGGGGAATCACTCGAAAGGGTCAGGAACCCAGCCCTAAAGGACTGAGCTTGTAGACTGTCCGGCTCTAACGAGCGGAAAGAAGACAAGCTATTCTGACCAGCCTAAGTCTTAACTGACTACGTTTTTTGAGTTACGACACCCTGGAATGCGACGCTAGTTCCAGGCTCTGTCATTTGCAATTAAACAGTCTTAAGGTCACTGAGACAGTGTTGCAAGTCTAAAAAGCTCTTAAAACATTGGCGAAGCGAACTTTACTCCGAAAGGAGCGCCCAGCCCTAGAGGAGGGTTTCCCGACCTAGGGGACTGGGCAAGAAGGCTACCTCAGTAGCAAAAAACGTCGCGATGCGTACAGGGTGAACGATTTGAAACGGTAACTGTCCCGTTGAAAGTGCAATACAAAAGCACCCCGAATCCAGTAATTCCAAGGCGGTCGCGACAAACCCAAATACTGACGGAACACGGTGAACAAATTCACCCATTCGTTTTCCTCTCAGGTCTAAAGACGCTGAGTCTCCCACGTATCACCTATTCCCATGAACTATGACGAATAGACGGTGAATCAGACGTTCTGCGTTCCAAGTTTGTGGTTTCTTGTATTCCTCTCTGACCCCATCATCCACTGAATTTTTATGCCCAAGGTTCTTGTTTCCGATCCCATTGATCAAGTGGGGATTGACATTTTGTCCCAGGTTGCCCAGGTTGATGTCAAAACTGACTTAACCCGTGAGCAACTGGTCGAAATTATTTCTGAGTATGATGCGTTGATGATTCGCTCTGGGACTCGTGTCACGCAAGAAGTGATCGAGGCAGGCACTCAACTCAAGATTATTGGACGCGCCGGGGTAGGAGTCGATAACGTAGACGTGACTGCCGCCACGCGCAAAGGCATTGTGGTCGTCAACTCTCCCGAAGGCAACACGATCGCGGCTGCCGAACATACGATCGCCATGATGATGGCGCTGTCGCGTTACATTCCCGATGCCAATCAGTCGGTGAAAAGCAACAAGTGGGATCGCAAAAGCTTTACGGGCGTTGAGGTTTATAAAAAAACCCTCGGTGTCGTAGGTTTAGGCAAGATCGGCACGCACGTCGCCACCGTTGCCAAAGCAATGGGCATGAAGCTGTTGGCGTTTGACCCGTTTATTTCTCACGAACGGGCAGAGCAGATCGGCTGTCGTCTGGTCGAATTAGATGTGCTGTTCCAGCAAGCCGACTACATCACGCTCCACATTCCCAAAACCGCAGAAACGACTCATTTGATCGGGGCAGACGCGATCGCCAAAATGAAGCCCACCGCGCGGATTATCAACTGTGCGCGAGGTGGCATCATTGACGAAGCCGCCCTAGCCGCGGCGCTGAAAGCGGGGAAAATTGCCGGAGCCGCGATCGACGTGTTTGAATCTGAACCGTTAGGCGAATCTGATCTGAGAGCCTTGGGCAGAGAAATCGTCCTCACCCCGCACTTAGGAGCCTCGACCGAAGAAGCTCAGGCAAATGTGGCGATCGATGTTGCCGAACAAATCCGCGATGTGCTGCTGGGGTTGCCTGCGCGATCGGCGGTCAACATCCCCGGTTTGCGCCCTGATCTACTGGAGCAGTTAAAGCCTTATCTGCAACTGGCAGAAACCCTCGGTAACTTAGTCGGGCAACTGGCTGGTGGACGCATCGAATCCTTAAACATTGGGCTGCGCGGAGAATTGGCAACCAATCAAAGCCAGCCGATCGTGATTGCGGCGCTGAAAGGGTTGCTCTCTCACGCGCTGCAAGAACGAGTCAACTATGTCAATGCCAGCATTGAGGCAAAAGATCGCGGCATTCGAGTGATTGAGACGCGTGACGCATCCGTCAAGGACTATACAGGCTCTCTTCATCTGTCGGCTAAAGGGGCATTAGGTGAGCATTCTGTAACCGGGGCGCTGTTGGGTGATAACGAAATTCGAGTCACCAGCATTGATGACTTTCCGGTCAACGTGCCGCCCAATCGCCATATGCTGTTTACCTTGCACCGCGATATGCCGGGAATCATCGGCAGAATTGGCTCTTTGCTGGGCAGTTTTAATGTCAACATCGCCAGTATGCAGGTCGGGCGCAAAATTGTGCGCGGCGACGCGGTGATGGTGTTGAGCATTGATGACCCGCTTCCCGAAGACATCTTAGATGAGATCAAGAAAGTGTCAGGAATCCGAGACGCTTACACAGTGACGCTTTAACTCATGACAAATAGTTGGTGGGAAATTCAAGTTCTGTGTGACACGGCGCTTGATGACATGGCGTTTTGGCGGCTTGAGAAATTTGGCTGTCGAGGCACCTCTAGCGAGATCAAGGGTTCTTCGTGTCGGGTTTCTGCCTACTTGCCGCAGCAGCAAGCCCAGTTGCTAGATCTATCGGCGCTGTCTCTATTAATGCGGCAAGATGCGCTCTGTGTCGGTCTGCCGCTGCCGATCGTGCAGTGGAGCCTGATTGATGAAGAAGATTGGGCAAGTAGCTGGAAGGTGCATTGGCAACCGCAGAAAGTCGGCGATCGCTTTCTGATCAATCCCGCTTGGCTGCCTGAGCCAGAAGGCAGCGATCGCATCATCATCCAGCTAGAACCGGGGGTTGCCTTTGGCACCGGGGATCACGCCACGACTCAGCTTTGTCTGGAAGCGCTAGAAATGCGGTTTAGCGACAATCCTCAAAATGCTGTGATTGCCGACGTGGGCTGCGGTTCAGGAATTTTGTCCGTCGGCGCAATTCTGCTAGGAGCCAGTAAAGTCTATGCCGTAGACACCGATCCCCTAGCAGTGAAAGCCAGCCGGGAGAACATTGAACTGAATGAGATTGACCCTGAACGAATGCTGGTGGCGGAGGGCAGTGTTAAACAGCTAGCGGCGATGGTGTTGGCACCGATCGACGGGCTGGTGTGTAATATCTTGGCAGAAGTGATCATCGATCTGATTCCGCAGTGGACGGCGATCGTCAAACCATCAACCTGGGGCATTTTGAGCGGCATTTTATTAGAACAAGCCAAACCCGTCGCTGACACGCTCGAAGAAAATGACTGGATTGTTGCCGCACTGTGGAAACGCGGGGATTGGTGCTGTTTGAATATTCGGCGATCGTGATCCCACGTCAGTTCGACGAGGTTTTTCGCTTCGTTTTGAGCGGCTTCAGCCCCCTAAATCCCCCATTCTGGGGGACTTTGAATCAGAAATCTTGGCTCAAAGTCCCTCACTTGTGGGGGAGTTAAGGGGCTTCCCGGATTCACAATCGTAGCAACAAATTCACAAGAGGGCACGGCAATGCCATGCCCTTACGGAAATTGGGATTCACCTTCGCGTAGTTTTTCTAAAACGCTGCGATCTTCTAGGGTCGAGGTGTCGCCCGAAATCGCGGTGCCGCTAGCTAGATCTCGCAGTAGACGACGCATGATTTTGCCCGATCGAGTTTTGGGTAGCGCATCGGCAAAGCGGATTTCTCCTGGACGAGCGATCGCGCCAATTTCTAACACGACGTGCTTTTTTAATTCTTTAGCAAGCTCGTCGCTGGGCTGATAAGTGCCTTCGAGGGTGACAAAAGCAACAATTTCCTCCCCCTTAATGTCGTCGGGTTTGCCCACCACTGCCGCTTCGGCCACAGCCGGATGAGACACTAGGGCAGACTCAACTTCCATTGTGCCCAAGCGATGTCCGGCGACATTGATCACATCATCGACGCGACCCATCACCCAAAAATAGCCGTCTTCGTCACGCCGTGCGCCATCGCCTGCAAAGTAAGTGTAGTGACCGTTTTTAACTGGGATGTGCTCCCAGTAGGTGCGACGGAAGCGATCGGGATCGCCAAACACCGTCCGCATCATGCCGGGCCAAGGATAGCGGACTGCCAAATATCCACCTTCATTTACGCCGACTGAATTGCCGTCTAGATCCACCACGTCTGCCAAAATGCCAGGGAACGGCAGCGTTGCCGATCCGGGCTTGGTTGGAATCGCCCCCGGAAGCGCCGTGATCATAATGCCACCCGTTTCGGTTTGCCACCACGTATCGACGATCGGGCACTTTTCGCCCCCAATCACTTTGCGATACCACATCCAGGCTTCGGGGTTAATGGGTTCGCCGACGGTGCCCAAAAGCCGCAACGAAGAGAGATCGCGATCGTTGGGATGCTGATCGCCCATTTTGATAAAAGCCCGAATCGCGGTCGGCGCAGTGTAGAAGATGCTAACTTTGTGCTTTTCAATCACATCCCAAAAGCAGCCGGGGTTTGAGGCGCGTGGGGCACCTTCATACATAACGCTGGTTGCGCCGTTAGACAGCGGCCCATAAACGACATAGCTGTGTCCAGTAATCCACCCGACATCGGCAGTACACCAAAACACA
>JAYVFW010000300.1:0-3938 GCA_043772715.1 Phormidesmis sp.
GAGGAAGGTTGCTTGGGAACCCCAATGAAGCAGGAAACCTCAAAGGCGACTTTGAGAAGCCCACTCCATACCGCCTAGCGGTTGGAGTGGGAGGATGTCACGTCACGAATAGGGGAAAGGTGACTCAACTAGGAACGTTTGCTCAACTCGTCAACACACTTCGACTCTTTTCTTAGCCCATAACTCGCCCGATTGTTTGAGATAAGTAGTACTCTGTTCAAGAATTTAATCTTTCAAGTGTGATTGTTCACCATACAATCGGAACAGAGAAGTATGTATTGAGGCAAAAATAAGCAATGTCATATTCCATCTTGAGCGATGAAGCAAGACAACAGTTAGAACAAGAGCGATCGCGGTTAAGCAACGATCGCGAAACCATTATTCAAACCGCCGTTCAGCAAGCAACTGCCGCGATCGACCTTGCCCTGCAAAATTTGAACTCGCTTTTAGGAGACGAGTTAATGAGCAACGGTCGCGGAGATTATCTTGCAGATGCGGAAACCGAGGTGCAGTCAAAAGCCTCCACCACTCAGTCGGTGACCAAATCTAAAGGCAAGCGAGGACAACAGAAAGCAAAACAGTTTGATGGCAAAGTCATCAAACCTGAATTTGCAGGACTCTCTCCGATCGATGCAATGGTGCAAGTCATTCAACAGTCTCCCGAACAAGCGTTTGATGCAGAAACCGTGATTCGTGCCGTCTACGACGATTTTGACGAAGCGGAATTACCTAAAGCAAAAAGAAGCGTCAAGATCACCTTAGTCCTAGGGGTGAAAAAAGGATTGTTGGAGAAGGTGCAAGATCATCCTCCTTTGTTCAAAGCTTTATCTGGAGCAGATCAGGGGAGCCATCAAGCCGATGACACTGCTAGCGACTCTGAAGCTGAACCTGATGAAGACGAACCCGATGATGATGCAACAGAAAAACCCAAGAAAGCCTCAAAAGTCAAAGCTAAACCCAAAGCCAAATCAAAGGGAACGGCAAAACAGTCTGAAGCTCAGTCGTTTGATGCCCAAAACCCCAAGCGAGCGTTTAGGGGCATGGAACCGCTTCAGGCCATGATCAACGTGACGGCAACCAACCCGGAACGATCGTTCTCGACCAACGACATCATTCGTGAGGTCTATGGCGAGTTTGAGGGAACAGAGATGGCAAGAGCGACTAAGAGTGTTGCTGGCACGCTAACTCGTGGGATGCGGCAAGGATTCTTAGAAAAAACGCACAGCAACCCAGCCCAATTTAAGTTCAAGACATCGGGCGAAGAATCACGATCGGCACAAGAGCAAGAATCCATCTCTGCCTGATTTCAACCCAAACTTCCGTAGGGGCATGACGATGTTATGCCCCTTTTATATTGCTCGCACTAATTTCATGATTGATCACGATCGCCTTTTCAAAGAACTACTCACCACATTTTTTGTTGAGTTTCTGGATCTATTCCTACCAGAAATTGCCAGCACCCTTGACCGAGACTCGATTCATTTTTTGCCGCAGGAGTACTTCGGAGATCTGACATCCGGCGAAGACAAAATCATTGATCTACTTGTTGAAGTGAAGCAGTCCGGTGAGGATGTTGGGTTTCTCGTTCATGTTGAGGCTCAGTCTTACACCCAATCAGACTTTGCTCGGCGGATGTTTTTCTACTTTGCACGCTTATACCAAAAATATGTACAAAAAATTTATCCGATTGTCGTCTTTTCATTTGATGAGCCGCTCAGAGCCGAATCGCAAACCTACTCAGTTGAGTTTCCGGGTCTGAAGGTTCTAGAGTTCAATTTTGCGACGATTCAACTGAATCGGTTAGACTGGCGAGACTTTCTCAATCAGCGCAATCCAGTTGCAGCAGCACTGATGGCAAAGATGCAAATTGCATCTGAAGACCGCCCAAAGGTTAAAGCAGACTGTTTGCGGATACTGGCAACGTTACAGCTAAATTCTGCCAGATCACGTTTGATTTCAGGCTTTATCGATACTTACTTGCGGCTGAATGAGTCTGAGGAGCAGTTGTTTGCCGAGGAGATTGGTAAATTAGAGACAATAGAGCAGGAGCGCGTTATGGAAATTACAACAAGTTGGATGCAGCAAGGAATTGAGCAAGGAATTGAGCAAGGAGAACGATCGCTGATTCTTCGACAGTTGACACGCCGGGTTGGGGAAGTGCCAGAGTCTTTAAAGACACAGATTGCAGCCTTGCCGATCGCACAACTCGAACTGCTCGGAGAAGCCTTGCTCGACTTTTCTAGTGTGACAGACCTGGAACTGTGGCTGGCACACTTGTAGAAACATTGCAACGACTTCCACCAACCGTCGAATATCTACAAGGCTTAGTTACGAACTTGGACAGGCATCACCAAATAGGTCATCTTGATGCTGCCCAAAGGAGACAAGATTGCTGGACTTGTTGCCGTGTTTAGCTGCATTTGCACTTCAGTGGTGGCGATCGCCTTCAGCCCATCCACTAAATACTTGACGTTAAACGCCACCTCTAAACTGTCTCCCGAAATTTGGGCTGGCATTGTTTCGCGACCGCTGCCCACATCTTGAGCATCAACCGAGAGCGTCAATTCTTGAGTTGAGTCATCTAAACTCATCTTGACAATGTTGTTTTTCTGATCAGCCAGCACTGAGATCCGCTCTAGAGCACCTAAGAGTAAACGACGATCGACTGTCATCTGATGCGAAAACTGCTTGGGAATTAGTTGCCGATAATTGGGATATTGCCCTTCTAGCAAACGGCTGGTCAGACGTTGATCCGTCCATTCAAAGATGGCTTGCCCCTGGTCAAACTGCACTGCAACTGAGCTGCCTCCTTGCCCCAGCATTTTGATCAACTCCTGCAAAGCTTTTGCCGGAATCGTGACATTCAGCGCTGTCTCGCTTTTAGAGCGATCGGGAGAGGCCTCTTCTTCGATCGTCTGCACCACTGACAAGCGGTGTCCGTCGGTTGCAGCAAACTCCAACCCATCAGGCTGCAAGCTCAGATGAACGCCGGTCAGCACCTGTTTTGTCTCATCTGCACTTGCGGCAAACAGCGAACCCCGCAAGCCATCAATTAAGGCTTCTGCGGATAAAGTCGCCAGTTCACCGTCTTCAATCACAGGCAACTCTGGAAACTCTTCAGCCCCCATACCGCGCATTTGATAGCGTCCTGAGGCGCAGGTTAGCGTCGTCAGCAGCCCTGCGTCGGCTTCGTTGCCGCTATCGAGGGTGATGTCTCCATCGGGCAAGCGAGAGACGATATCACCCAGCAGTTTAGCCGGAAGGGTCAGAGAGCCGCTCTCCTCCACTTGAGCCGGGAAACTGGTCTGAATGCCTAGGCTCAGATCAAAGGCACTAAGGCTGACGCGCTGGGTTTTAGCATCGGCGTTTAGCAGCACATTGGCCAAAACCGGATGGGTGGGGCGTGACGAAACCGCACGACTGACTAACGAAAGGTGAGAATTGAGGTTGTTTTGGGCGCAAACCAGTTTCATGGCAGTTGAAGGCTAAAAGAGGTGAAGGGGATCTTTAAGGATCGTGAATTAAATTTGTGGAATCGCTTTATCGGGGAATCTTGTTTGAGCATATTAGCACCCCTGTTTACAACGTGCCACTAGGCGTTAAAACCAGCATTTGCAGGGGGTTTGAGGGCTAAAGTAGCTCAATTAAAACGCGGTCAGAGAAACTGTGGAAATTGTGGAGAAAGCATCAGGATCAGGTTCAGGAAAGATTTTGAAGTTGCGATCGTCTGTGGAAAACTTGTGGAAAAGATTCACTTAAACCGCTATCAGTAGAGAAGGTTTTTAAGTTTTCCCCTACTGATCAGAAGTTTTTGACAGGTTTCCCACAAAGTTTTCCACAGAAAAGGGGAGTTTTTCCACAAGCGAGTCAGGATTCATTCTCTTAGATGAGGAAAATGAATCGAAGTGGACTCGATCGATGGGATTTGTTTAAGACCC
>JAYVFW010000301.1:0-3920 GCA_043772715.1 Phormidesmis sp.
CTCCTATGCCTGAACTGATGTCGATCGCCCATCACTACCACGAGCGCACCAAATATGACCCAGAGACAATTCACGCCAAGAGTAAGTCTCTCAACTGGAGTCAGCAACCTGTTCCCTTCAAAGATTACAAAATTGGGGTTTCTTTTGATCTCAAGCCCTATCTCAACCATCCGCCCCAAGATTTAACCGCCGAATGGTGGCAACGGTTATCAAAACTGCTCTTTTGCAGCTATGGGCTGACGGGCATGATTCCGACCGATGCAGAACCCCATTATGTGAGAGCGGCACCCTCGGCTGGAGGGTTATACCCTGCTGAGATTTATTTGATTTCTCGCGGCACGCCCTTCTTACCAGCCGGACTCTATAACTATCAGGCAAAGACGCATTCTCTCTTGCAATTTTGGGAAAGCGAGGTTTGGACATCGCTACAATCGGCGTGTTTTTGGAATCCGGTTTTAGAAGCAACGCAACTCGCGATCGTCCTCTCAGCCGTTTTTTATCGATCGTTTTGGCGCTACGAAGACCGCGCTTATCGCCGAATTTTTCTCGATACTGGGCACCTACTCGGAAATCTGGAGCTGGCAAGCTCTCTCAATGATTTTCGCCCCCACCTGATCGGCGGTTTTGCCGATGAAGCGGTCAATCAGTTGCTTTATTTAGACTCTCAGCAAGAAGGCACGATCGCGGTGATGCCTTTAGCCGATGTCCGAGAAGTCAATCAAAACCTACCGCTGACGCAAACTGCACTTCCTTCTGAAACTCAGCGAAATTATCCTGACCTTGACGACGGAGCGCTGCTTGATTACTTTCATCAAACGACTCAGATTTTGCCTAATCCCACGGCTAAAGTGAATTGGAAGCTGTCACCCGCAGAAGAGCAAGACAAATATAATTTCCCGTTCTGTCTCAAGATGTCCACCGTTTCGGAGGCGATCGCGTGGGGCAACCAGCTAGCAGATCTTGAGCAGACGATTTTGCGGCGGCGATCGACCCGCGCTTATAGCGGTGATGCTCTTACCTTGAATGAACTGAAGGCTTTACTCGATTTCACTTATCAACCGCAGCATTACGTCGAGCAAGACTTAGACGGCTCCCCAGACTATTTTGATCTGAGTTTAGTCGAAACCTTTATTGCCGTTTCGTCAGTCACCGGGCTTGAAGAAGGCTGCTATTATTACGCCCCTAAAGCGCAAGAGTTGCGGCAAATTCGCTTTAAGAACTTTCGACGAGAATTGCACTATCTCTGTTTAGGGCAAGACTTAGGACGCGATGCCAGTGCGGTTTTATTTCACACAGCAGATCTGAAAGCGGCGATCGCGCGATATGGCGATCGTGCTTACCGCTACCTACACATGGATGCCGGACATTTGGGTCAACGCCTCAACCTCGCCGCCATCCATCTCGGTTTAGGGGTAAGCGGCATTGCTGGCTTCTTCGACGATCAAGTCAACGAAGTGTTGGGCATCCCTGCCGATGAAGCCGTGTTGTATATCACCACATTAGGACGACCTCGACGATCCTAAGCAAAGGGAAATCGCGATCGTATCCTTAAACCTCAGCTAGACAGCGAACATTTGTACTGATACATTCAATTTGCTGGTGATACCATTTCTTAATGTCTTTTGATAACCTCTGCAAGCTGCTCTCAGAAAAATATCCCGATCGCTTTAACGCTTGGCTACTAGGAGAAGAACCGCGATCGGTAGAAGTCCTCAAAACTGAACTGGGCATTGAACCGATTCGGGCAGATTCAGTCACGTTTTTGCAAACCACCCATCGAATTTTGCACCTGGAATTTCAGACAGAATTAAAGTCAAATCCACCGCTCCCCGTGCGAATGCTCGATTACTGGATTCGGTTACATAGACTCTATCGCTTGCCTGTCACTCAAGTTGTTGTGTTGCTGCTGCCACCCCCGATCGGCACCCCGATCGAAACCGTCTTTGAGCTAGAAACCACGCGCCACGAATATCGAGTCGTGAAAATGTGGGAGCAAGATGCCGAATTCTTCCTACAAGATCCGGTTCTGCTGCCGTTTGCGCCCCTAGCCGCGACCCAAAACCCCGACCAGTTGCTCGATCGCGCCGCCCAGCAAATCAACCAAATTCAACCCACTCAAAGACGGCAAGAAGTGTCTACCTATCTACAAGTCTTGGCAGGGTTAAAATATAACAAAGACAGCATTCGTCGCATATTTAGGGAGGGAATGATGAGAGAGTCTGTAATCTACCAAGAAATTCTTCAGGAAGGCATTCAAGAAGGACAGCAGAAAGGACGGCAGGAGGGACGGCAGGAGATGATCCTAAAGATGCTGCAAGAAGGGGTTGAAATAGAACTCATTGCCCGGGTGACGGGACTCTCGATCGAGCAAATTCAAGCGCTCTCTTCTCAAGCTAATTTAGACTCTGAGCCAACAGATGCCGTAGACTAAAATGTGAATTTGCGGAAGGAACAGACGATGCGGCTATCTCAGATGCTATTTGTCACACTGCGGGAAGACCCTGCGGAGGCAGAAATTCCCAGTCACAAGCTGTTGCTGAGGGCTGGCTATATTCGTCGCGTCGGCAGTGGCATCTATGCTTATCTGCCTCTGATGTGGCGCGTGTTGCAAAAAGTGTCGCAGATCGTCCGCGAAGAAATGAACGCGACGGGGGCACAAGAATGTTTGTTGCCACAGCTTCAACCCGCTGACCTCTGGCGCGAATCGGGGCGCTGGGACACCTACACCAAAGCTGAAGGAATCATGTTTGCGTTGGTCGATCGCCAACAGCGCGAACTCGGTCTAGGTCCAACTCATGAAGAAGTGATTACGGCGATCGCCCGTGACATGATTCGCTCTTATCGACAGTTGCCCCAAACGCTCTATCAAATTCAAACCAAGTTTCGCGACGAAATTCGTCCCCGCTTTGGCTTGATGCGCGGTCGAGAATTCATCATGAAAGATGCCTATTCATTCGACGCTGACGAAGCAGGAATGAAGCTGACTTACGAGAAAATGAATCAGGCGTATCACAATATTCTCAGACGCTGCGGCTTGAAGTTTCGAGCAGTGGATGCCGATTCGGGCGCGATCGGGGGGTCTGGCTCTCAAGAATTTATGGTGCTGGCAGACGCGGGAGAAGACGAAATTCTCTACACCGATGACGGAAATTATGCCGCCAATGTCGAGAAAGCCGTCTCACTACCACCCGATGCCGAGCCGTCACCTTTTACGGTTTATGAAAAGCGAGAAACACCGGGAGCGGAGACGATCGAGAAAGTTTGCAAATTCCTAAAATGCTCTCCAACACAGTTAGTTAAAAACGTTTTATATCAAGCCGTTTATGACAGTGGCATCACCGTTCTTGTGTTGATTCACATTCGCGGCGATCAAGAGGTCAACGACGTTAAACTGCAAAACGAACTGGTCAAATTGGCGGTTGACTATGGCGCTCAAACCGTTTTATCGCTAACCGTCCCGGATGCTGAAGCGCAACAAAAATGGGCATCAAAGTCTCTACCGTTAGGCTATATGTCACCAGGAATTAGCGATGATTACATCCAATCTGCAAAAGAGATTGCGCCTAAGTTTGTGCGATTGGTCGATCGCACCGTCACAGACCTGCAAAACTTTGTCACCGGAGCCGATCAGTCGGGCCATCACGTCGTCGGGGCAAATTGGGACGCTCAGTTTCAAAAGTCACAGCGCGTTGTAGATTTGCGAAAGGCAAAAGCGGGCGATCGGGCAATCCACGATCCCAGCCAAACCCTAAAAACCGCACGCGGCATTGAAATCGGGCACATCTTTCAACTGGGCACCAAATATTCAACAGCACTGGGCGCAACTTACACCAATGAGCAGGGCGAAGAAATGCCGCTTGTGATGGGCTGCTATGGCGTGGGCGTATCTCGACTGGCACAATCAGCGGTTGAGCAATCTT
>JAYVFW010000302.1:0-11726 GCA_043772715.1 Phormidesmis sp.
GTCAGAGGCAAAGCTAACTTTGATAAAATTGCTCGATCCTGGAACTGCAAGCCCTGAAAGCCTTGTGGAACCGTTCAAAAAAATGTCCGGACTATTGAAATAACCAACATGATTCAATCCACAATCCCCAGTCGCTCATAGATAACAACTGATGAGAGTCGAACTTCAGAATATTTCAAAACGGTTTGGTAGTGTTCAAGCGAATGATCAGATTTCGTTGCTCGTCGAAGCAGGCGCGATCCATGGATTGTTGGGCGAAAATGGAGCCGGAAAAAGCACCCTCGTTAAAGTGCTAAGTGGGTTTATCAGCCGCGATTCTGGGGCAGTCTTGCTAGACGAAAAATCGGTTGAAATTAAAACGCCCGCCCACGCGATCGCTGCTGGCGTTGGAATGCTGCACCAAGATCCGCTAGACTTTCCGCCGCTGTCGGTGTTAGACAATTTTATAGTGGGCAAAACCGGAACAGGATTGATCGATCGGCGACGATCGCTGCGCCAACTACAGCAGTTAGCGGCTGATTTTAATTTCAATCTCAATGGCTATGAAACGGTCAACAATCTCACGGTCGGCGAACGTCAGCAGTTAGAACTTCTGCGCTTATTATCGCTGGGTGTCAGCACTCTGATTTTAGACGAACCCACCACCGGAATTTCTGCTTCTCAAAAAACCGCATTATTTAAAGCAGTCAAGCAATTAGCTGCCGAGGGTAAGTCAATTATCTTTGTCTCCCACAAACTCGAAGATGTCGAAGAATTATGCGATCGCGTCACTGTGCTTCGTCACGGTAAAGTCATGGGTCGGGCTGAGATTCCCTGCCCTGATGCGGTGCTGATCGAGATGATGTTTGGTCGCGAATTAGCACCCCCACTTAAGCCTCAAACTCGCCAATCTGAAGCGACGCTGCAATTAGAAAAGATTCGCG
Source organism: Phormidesmis sp. (assembly GCA_043772715.1). Lineage (GTDB taxonomy): Bacteria > Cyanobacteriota > Cyanobacteriia > Leptolyngbyales > Leptolyngbyaceae > Phormidesmis_A. The sequence goes on from JAYVFW010000302.1 coordinate 924, forward strand.
TTGACACCGATCGATTAACGCTTCACCTAGGCGATCTCACTGTTTATCAAGGTGAAGTTATCGGACTCGCCGGACTCGAAGGCAGCGGACAGCAATTATTGCTATTGCTCTGTGCGGGTTTGCTGCACTCCGCTTCGGGTCAAATGGTGATCAATGGGGTAGAAATGACGCGTAAACCTTACCAGGAATATCTCGATCGAGGAATCGGATATCTCCCCGCCGATCGTTTAAAAGAGGGGTTGGTCAGCGGATTGTCAATTCATGATCACGTTGCCCTGCGGACTCCCGCTCGAAGTTTGTTTGTTAATTGGAAAGAAACTTTAAAGCAGACGGTGCAGGCGATCGCGACTTTTAACATTCGCGGTAAGCCCAACACGCTTGTAGAACGGTTATCGGGCGGTAATCAACAGCGCACTCAATTAGCATTGCTGCCAGTGCCATTAAATCTGTTGCTAATGGAGCATCCGACTCGTGGTTTAGACATCGAGTCAGTGTTGTGGGTGTGGCAACAGTTAATTGCTCGCTGTCAAACCGGAACGACAATTTTGTTTATGTCTTCCGATTTAGATGAGATTATGCGCTATGGCGATCGCGTCATTGTTTTTAGCGGCGGTCAAGCCTCTCGCCCGATCGCCGTCACCGATCTCACCGTCGATCGCTTAGGAGAACTGATCGGCGGCAGATTGAGCGATAAGATGGAGCCATTAGCAATTTCATGACTCAAAAAACTGTTTATTATCAACTAGCTGCGATCGCGTTGGCGCTACTGTTCATCACAGCAATTATTTTAGTGGTGGGTGCGTCTCCCATCGAAGTGATCGCTACGATGTGGTCAGGGGCTTTTGGCACATTGGGACAATTTGCGAGAGTGATTGCAACCCTTGCGCCTCTTTTGCTGTGTGCGAGTGGATTATTGTTCACGTTCACAGCAGGATTATACAATCTAGGTATCGAAGGACAGATTGCGTTTGGGGCGATCGTCTCCACGTTTGCAATTCAACTGACTCAAAACGCGCTTCCTCCAGCGTTGGTGATTTTGATAGCAATTCTCATGGGCGGTGTTGGGGGCGTTTTGTGGGGGTTGCTTGCGGGTGTACTCAACGTTTATGGACACATTAACGAAATTTTTGCAGGCTTGGGTCTTAACTTTGTTGCCGATGGGTTAGCCCTCTACTTGATTTTTGGCCCTTGGAAGCGTGAAGGGGTTGCCTCAATGAGCGGCACTGAGCCGTTTTCAGAATCGCTGTGGTTGCCGACATTTGGCGATACGGATGCGAGTCCGATCGCGTTGCTGATTGCGATCGCTGCGGTTGCCATCACGCTGATTACTTTGCAAGGCACCTATTTTGGTTTGCGTCTCCGAGCCGTTGGGCAAAATCTTCGCGCTTCCTATGTGCTAGGCATCCCTTCAATTCGTCAATTGCTGAGTGCGTTTGCAATCTGTGGGGGCTTTGCTGGTGTTGCCGGAGCGTTGCAAGTGTTAGCAGTTTTCCATCGTCTGATTCCTAATATTTCTAGTGGGTTAGGTTATCTCGCGCTATTGGTCGCCATGTTAGTAGGGCTGAATGCCTGGTTTATTCTTCCCGTTGCGTTCTTCTTTAGCGCTTTGAATATCGGCAGCCTACAGCTTCCATTAGATTTAAATCTAGAATCTTCTCTCGCGGGTGTGATTCAAGGAACGCTAGTTTTGTTTGTGCTGTTGGGAAAAGGGGTCAGCGAATTGATCCGCCAAGCCCCCAATCGCAGATCGTCGTAGGGATATGGCACTGCCATGTCCATCTGCCGTGTCTAAGCATCGACCTCTAAAGAACCAACCGGATAAGCAACGCACGTCAGCACATAACCCGCCTTCTGATCCGCGATCGTTAATGCAGTTGGCGAAGTTTGATAGCGAACCTCTCCTTTCTGAACGCTCACCTTACACGCTCCACACGCTCCAACTCGACAAGCATGACGCAGTTGAACGCCTTCCTGTTCTGCCGCTTCTAGAATGGACATAGTGTCGTCTGCTAACACCCGTTGATCAGATTTGGTGAAGTGAATTATAGAAGCCGTGTTTTGGGAAGCGCTTTGAGATGACCGCTCTAAATGAGAGTTTTTGCCATTGTTGGTACTTAAAAATTCAGAAGGAAGCGTTTTGATTAACGGCGCATCAAGTTGCCCCCCATCAGATGTAGACCGGGCTGAAACGGGTGAGTTTGACGACTTGCCACCAAAGCTTTCTTCTTGGTAGTTTTGCATGGGAAATTTCAGGCTTTCTAATAAAGAGCGTGTGGTTTGCATAAAGCCTTCTGAACCACACACGTAAACCGATCGCTCTAACAAATCGGGTGCCATTAGGGGCAGCATCGATTCAGAAATGCGTCCGGTCAATCCCATCCAGGCATATTTGGGAGACGGTCGAGTTACGGTGATTGCTAAACGCAGATTGGGCATTTGAGCCGCGATCGCTTCTAACTCTGCCCGAAACACAATATCTTCTGGCGAAGCAGCACTATAAAGAAAGATAATGTCGCAATCTATCAGCGTGTCTTGTACCCAACGCACCATTGACATCATCGGGGTGATGCCGCTCCCGGCTGAGATCAACAGCAGTTTAGCAGGCACTTGGGGCGAACAGCTAAAGTTCCCCATTGCACCGCCGATCAGCTTGACGCGATCGCCAACATTCAAGTGATCGTGCAGCCAGTTAGAAACCACACCGGGGGACAATTCTGGCTGATCAGGCGGACTGGGCACTCGCTTGACAGTAACGCTCAAGTGATAAGGGCGTGTCGGAGATGAAGAAATTGAGTAACAGCGGATGACTGGCTTGCCGTCAATCACAACCTCTAAATTAACAAACTGTCCTGGCTGATAGCAAAACAGCACAGAAGGTTCTGCAACAAAACAAAAGGTTTTTACGTCAGGAGTTTCATCAACAATGCGACAACAACGACAGAGCAAATCTTCTCCTGCCCAAGGCTGGGTCGGTAGCACAATAGAAGGTTCGATCGCAGTTTCAGTCACCGTAGGTAAAGGAGCGACTAAGGCTTCAACGTGTAAAAATGTCTGCCCAAGCTGAAGCAAGTCACCAGGTTGAAGGGGATGCGGATCGTCTATAGGAATGGTTTCACCGTTGAGCAGTGAACCCGATGCGCTGCCCACATCAATAAAATAGTAGGTAGGGTCGAGATAGATCACTCGCCCATGAACTCGGCTCACCTCTGGACTCATTAGCACTAAATCACAGGTGGTGCTGCGTCCAATGACCCACTCTGTTTGTCCCGGATAGGATGCATGAAGCTCATGATTTTGAAATTCTCGCTGCTCAAAGTTAACTGACTTTAGGATCAGCATCGTGAGTAACCTCCTAGGTGATCAATGATTGGCATGAATTCTTACCGTTTGTCATTAAGCGTTAGATTTTTTGGATGGTTTTGCGATCGTTCTTGCCATAGTTACCGCAGTGTGAAAGGCTTCTGTTGATGGTTGAGAGCCGGACAGAATATCTGAATTTGTGGCGGCTATAGCCTCGATCGTCGAGAAGTGATCGGCATCGGTTAGCTGCAAATCTTGGCGCAGTTGCTGACAAAATTCAAAACTGCCAGAGGCACTTGTGGTTTGTTGCCGCAGCAAGTCGAGTACTACACCTGTATAAGTTTGTAGCCGCAATTGTTGAGAGACTCCCTGCAAAACTTTTACCAGCGTATAAATTTCGTCGGGTGTGAGATCATTGAGCGATCGTCCTTCTAGCAGCGCTGGCTCGATCGCCAGCTTTTGCAATTGCTTCCGCAAACTAGTGGTCATGTTTTCACGCTCATATTGAGTGCGGGTGCGACGCAGAGTGCGATAGAGCCACAGAGAGCCAACCAAAACAATGAGTGCGTTAAAGGCAAACAATGGGTAATCGGGCAAGCGATTTAACGAAGGACGGGCACCATAAGAAAAGAATGTCCAAAAAGAGGTGACGGTAAACAGCGTAAACGCAATGTGTTGTGCTTGCTCTTTAGAAATCGCGCGACCTTTTATTACAATCAGGTTGCGGCACAGCTTTTCTAATATCAGCCCCAACGCTAGCGTGATCGCAATCAAAACCGCGAACGTGATGAAAACCGCAAACGCTTTTGGAATCGGAATAGCGTGGTTATAAAGATAAAAACCTGTGTCGAATGCATTGGCAACTTGATCTCGTTCGTGAGTCCATGCACCTGTAAAGTAATAATCCCAATTGCCTGCGTAGAGAAAATAGTATAGGTAAAAAGCAATCACCATGCCCAGATACCCATATTGAACGAGCCGCCGACCTGGTTTAGCGAAGTCTGTCCAGTAGGTTTTTTCGGCATCAATGTCGATGCAAGCCGCTTTGCAGCCTACGCAGGCGCTTTGTTCCTGACCCGTTTTTGAGTCGGTGGTGCGACACATTGATTGAGTAATCGTTGTTTTAGGTTTGAGATAATTTTGACTGCCCAGCAGCGATCGCGGTCCCGTATAAACCATCTGCACAGGTGCCATCGGGCAGAAATATTGACACCAGCTTTTGCCTGCATATAAATAGCCAATGAGCATTGCACAAAAAATTGTCGCAATCAGAAAAATCCCTAGGGCGAACCGATCAGAGTTGACGTATAAAATGCGAAGCCCTAACCCCAGCACAAATAGCCCAAACTGAACATAGAGATGATTGCGCCCTAGCCAAGAGTTTTCGCCGATCGTCACCACTTCTCGCCGAACTTCACCCGTGACCCGATCTACCACCTTTTTCCGGCGCTGAATTCCCAACGCGCGCGGAATCTGTGACAAAAATGAGAGAGGACAAATTCGTCGCCAAAATTCATGTCCAAACACCAATAGAATGAAAATTCCAGTAGGCACCACCATCGCCCACCAGATCAGGGCACTCATTGAAAAGGCTGACTGGGGCAGACACGTCTCTCGAACCTTGACGCACTGACTAAGATTAACGTGAAAGGGACTGCTGAGATTGTTGGGTTGAGTCCACGCGGTAGTGATGGGATCATAAAAAAGCGACGCAATTAACAATAGCCATCCAATGGCGAGTAACCAGCGAACGCGATGCATGGTCTTCTCAGAAACTTGATGCAGCATAGGTGTTACCTTTTGTCGGAACGGTTAGCGTCACGTCAGTTAGACACGACGAAAATGCAAAACTAGACCAAAATCATCGATAAACAACCCTTTGAAACCAATAGCCGTTAGTAAATTGATTAATGAATTGCTTCGCCATTGATTTGCCAAAAACGCACACGTTTGTTTGCATTCCAGGTCACTAAATAGTCATGGTCTGGACTAAATGCAACATTTTTTGAATTCTCTAGTGTTCCGGCTTCTCGCATTGCTAGATTGCCAGATTGAGGAATCCAGGTACGAATGGTGCCGTTGCTGTGAACGGTCATAATATTGCGATTGCACCTGGAAATTAGAATAGGATTAGCAGAAGCTTCTGGCAAAACTTGGACTAAAGCTTCGCGGTTGAGATCCCACATCAGCCCTCGGTCTTTGCCGAAGCTAATCAGCGTGTGATCATTGACCAGTTGTAAGCCAACGATCGTGTCAGTATGCCCTGAAAACGTTCGTTGAATCTTTCCGGTGCTGAGATCCCAAACTTGAAGCTGACGATTGGCGCAAGGTGCAGTTTTGCAGGAACCGCTACTGGCAGTGATCAGAGTGTTAGAGGTCGCGCCGTAGGTGATAGCAGTCACGTCTGCTTGCGGGAGGTTTAGAGTTTGCAGCAGTGCGCCAGTTTTTAAATTCCATTGGCGCAAGGTTCTATCTTTACTACTACTACTGACCAATGTTTGTAGATCCGGACTAATTGCGATCGCAGTTATAGCCTTTTGATGTCCGCTAAAGGCTATAAAAAGTTTTCCTGAAGCTGCATCCCAAAGTTGGAGGGTGCCATCTTCGCGACCACTGACCAAAAATTTGCTGTTTTGGCTAATCGCTAACGTCGTCACGGGTGACTTATATCCTGCTAGTGTTTTGATGAGGTTTCCACGGGGCAATGACCACAGACGTAGGACATGATCAGCTCCGGCTGTCACCATGACTTGATTATTGGGGACAATCAGCACCCGCTCGACTCCCGACTTAATCGACATCTCCCGCAGCATAGTCAAATGCCCGTCCGACTGGGGAAGAAACCTCTGTTCCAGTTGAGTCAGGGCAGATTTAGCTTGCTGCCCATATTTGCCATACTCAGAAAGCCATCCTCCTATTGTCCCTTTAGAAGCCTGCAAAGCCACTGTTCCGATTAACAACATCGTGCTGGCAGGTAAAACCATCTGTTGCGCCCATGAGCGCTTACTCGCCCCTTTTTGCCGAAAACGTTGGGCTGCGGGCAATGCTTGAAGGTCGGTTAACGCCTCTGATGCTTGCTGGTAGCGATCGCTGACTCGACTTCTCACTAGTCGATTGAGAATTGCCAGCAGCTCTGATGAGACAGACGACGGTTGGAGATAGCGTTGCCAATCCAACTCTCCTGAGATCAAATCCTGCTTAAACCAGCGCGGGTCAATCCCCGTCAGTAAGTGGATCACTAAAATTCCTAACCCATAGAGATCACTATTGGTCTGAGCCATGCCCAAGCGCTGTTCGTCGGGCATATAGCCCGGAGTGCCAATTTCGAGCGGCAGCGCGTCGGTGTCAGTTTGTATACTAGACTCGGTTTCGGGTAGGCAATAAGCTGCACCAAAGTCAATCAAGACCACCTTGCTGTCTCGACGACGATAAATTAAATTGCTGGGTGTAATATCGCGATGAATCACCCGCTGCGAATGAATGTAGTTCAAAATAGGCAGCATTTCTAGCAGCAGGGCGATCGCCGCCTTTTGGGTAAAGCGTTTTCCCTGACTCAGCCAGGTGCTTAAATTTTCACCCTCAATATATTCTTGCACCAAATAAGTCGAATCTTGCTCTTGACTATAAGCAAAGAGCGTCGGAATTTGATTGTGATGTCGCCCAAACTGCTCTAACAGATGGGCTTCTGTCTCAAACAAGCGATGCGCTGTCTCTAGCGAAATCGTGCTGTGCGATGGCAGTTTGAGGCACTTGACGACGCACAGCGGATGTCGAGGAAGATATTTATCGCGAGCCAGATAGGTTTCGCTAAATCCTCCCGCTCCGAGCTTCTCTAAAATCAGGTAGCGTCCAGTTAATAGTTGCCCAATCATGCTCATTACCCTTTGTGCGCGGACGTGCTCAAATAGCTGGTGTCCTACGAAATTCATTAAAAAACTTGTCGAGATCGTCCGGAAGAACTTAACAGGTAAATGTTGGACGTGCTCAAGTGCTGGGCAAGACTGCCGCAAAGGACTGCAAAACTCACCACAGCTTTGACTGCGATCGCTGCCACACATTGAGACAGCTACCGTATATACACAAATTGCTTTAAGTTCGGGTTGCTGGAGGTTTGCCCCCCAAATCCCCCATTCTGGGGGACTTTGACCTAAGACTTTCAGTTTCAAAGTCCCCCAATTTTGGGGGATTTAGGGGGCAGAAGCCGCTCACAACGAAGCAAAAGGACTTGTGCGTACACGGTAGCATCGGGACAGTAACGTTTTCTGACTCAGGTTATCAATGCTGTGAAAAATTAAGCCAAAGCGGTAGACGAACCTCAGCTCAACCCCAATTTACTAACAGTTCAGTTGCAATGCTGGTTAGATGCTCGTGTAGATTATAACGATAAGTATCATTCTTGACCACCCATTCTGCAAAAAATGAATAAAAAAGGGATTAAGACTAATTGGAACTGAGCCTAACGCACCCGTTCTAATTAATTGTAGGAGTAGCGCCCCCATACCTACCCCTGGCGGGCAGGGTGTCTCATTGTCGCCAGAGACTTTGCCCCTCACCCCCAACCCCTCTCCCAAAAGGGTGAGAGGGGAGCCGGAAGTCTTGTTCCCTCTCCTTTTGGGAGAGGGCTAGGGTGAGGGCAAATCTGGCGGCTCATGCCTGGATTCAGCAACGCTGATATTTTATGCTAATTCGTCAACAAGCCTATCTCAGACTGCTAATTATCACCCCTAGCAGAGATAAAAGACTGTGACACTTCAGAAACAAGCACAGCCATGGGTTTTAATTTGTTGAGAATCAATGAATCTAGGACGCAGTAATCAGGATTGTTAAGAGTGAGTCAATTGAGCAAACGCTTACAAAATGGTTTAGCCTTCTGCTAAAGTAAATGCGTTTGCCGAGTAAAGATGGGTGTAGCTACTAGGGGTTCGTCAATCAGGGTCGAAGCGCCACTTGAGCGACTGGAGTCAATCAATTGTGAGCTTTGAGAAATAATTGGCTCAGATCACTGCAAATTTTTGGGGTAGGTGTAAACCTACTCGACATAGCTCCGCCCAAAATACAGGCATAGATTCAAAGATGAGTTCTACTTTTTGGGATATTCCCGGAATTCAATCTCGCAAGTCATTAGAGTTTCTAGAGCGATCGCTGCCTCCGATTGGGGTATATGACGATCGAGGACAGATCATTTACGCAAGCCAGAGCTTTTTAGAATTGCTGCCAACCCCTGTTGCGCCAGCTAACTTCTTGGATTGTTTTCCATCGACCTCGATCGCATTCACCGAACTGACCAAGTTTTGGGATCGGGCTTTGCAAGGAGAAACCACTCGTTTTCTCTCTAAAACTAGAGACGCAGAAGAAACACTTGAATGTTCCCTTCAATTTGACTCAGATGCAAAATTGATGTGGGTCAAGGCTAAAAAAATTGATGCGGTAGAAAGGATTCGCAACCTTACAGACGCTTATGAACGAGCAATTTCGAGATCTGCTCACGCTAACTTGGCGACTGTTTTAATCAATCCCCAAGGCGGCATCATTCAATGTAATCAAAATCTGCACAAGCTTTTAGGAACGAGCGATCGAGAACTCTTTAATCTTGAGCAATTTGTGCATCCCGACGATCGATTAATTGATCAGCAGTTAAAGCAGAATTTGCTGAATGAAAGCATTCACACTTACACGATCGAGAAGCGTTTTATTTCTAAAAACAACGAAGTTCTTTGGCTAAACGTTAACGTCTCCTCGATCGCGATCTCTGCTTGTATTCACGGGCATCAACGCTATTACGCGGTGCTATTAGAAGATGTCACAGAGAGCAAAAAAATCTATAGAACGTTAGTTAGAACCGAAGAAAAGTGGAAGACACTCTTTCTAAATAGCCCTTATTTGTTTATTCAAACCAGCCCTAGCGGACAAATGATCTATGTGAGTTCTGCGGTTGAAGACTTGTTGGGCTATCAGCAAGAAGAGTTGCTCGGTCGGCAGATCAAAGAACTCATTCACCCCAGCAATCTCAATGAAGTTGAGTTGGCTCTACAGCTTTGGGGTAGCCACATTCAAGCCAATCAGTCCAGCATTGAATGTTGGTGGCGATCGAAGTCTAATCGGTGGGTTGCATTGTCGATTCAAGGGCAACAGTTTCCCTCGGCGTTAGAAATTGATGGCGTGATTATCAGTGGACACAATATTACCGATCGTAAATGTTTAGAGATCGAACTGAGAGCCAATGAAGAAAAGTTTAGATCTTTGATTCTCAACAGTCTAGGCGCGGTGTTTCGCTGTGATTCTAGCTACATGATGGAATTTGCCGGTGATGGAATTCAAGACATCACAGGCTATCCAGCTTCAGTGTTTATCAATAATCAAGTTCGGTCGTATCTCAGTATCGTTCACCCAGATGACATTACTATTCTCAAAGATTCCCTCATTCAGGCGATTTTAGACCGCCACCGTAGCTCGATCGATTATCGAATTATTGATACAAACGGTAAAATTCGTTGGGTCAGCGAGCGCAAACAAGGATTTTTTGACCAGAACGGTAATTTATTGTGGCTAGATGGTGTGCTGCTAGACATTAGCGATCGTAAGCCCCTAGAGGCATTACGTCAGCGTGAAGCGATCGATTAAGAAGATGTTTGAAAAGGTATCAAAATGTCAAAAGATTCCTCATAGCCTCCCTTAAAAGAGGGGAACAAGGCATCAAAGTCCCCCTTAGAAAGGGGGATTTAGGGAGATGGAAGAACTGTAACGTCAGAAAAAACACTTTTCAAACATCCTCTAACAATACTCCGGACAAAATTTGAGCAGGTTTTAAGCCTCAAACCCTGATTCAACCGTGGACAGGATCTTATTATCAAAGTTAGGGGTAGAGCTAACTTTGAAAAAATAGCTCGATCCTGGAACTGTAAGCCCTGAAAGCCTTGGGAGTCCGTTCAAAAAACTGTCCGGACTATTGCTCTAAAGATCGTGGATTTATTGGCGTTGCTGAATGCAAATATGAATTGCCCTAACCCCCCAATTTTGAGGGGAACCAGAATCTTAAAGTCCCCCAAAATTGGGGGGTTTAGGGGGCGAAAATCTCAGCCATGACGAATCAAGAGATTTGATGACAAGATTGACAGGTTATTTAATCCACGACCCTAAGAGGATGTTTAAAAAGTATTGAAAGTCACTTCGCTGCGTTATTGACCCGCCCTGAACTGAAGTTCGGGCTAATAGAGAAAAGTTCCCTGAAGGAACTCAGAACTGATTTCCATCTCTTCATTCCGTTTAAACGGACTTCCCCTGGTTAGCCCGAACTTCAGTTCAGGGCAGGTGAATGCAATGAATGAACTTTTCAAACATCCTCTAAGATTGAATGGTAACGAAAGGTCGATTCTTAACAAAACTCTGGGCTTCTTTATTTAATCTTTCATGTAGACCTTCTAGATTAAGAGAGCTTTAGGATAGAATAAGTTCACCGAGTTGACCAACTTGGGTCTATCGAGCTAGTTTAATTAGATCGCTCCG
>JAYVFW010000303.1:0-3909 GCA_043772715.1 Phormidesmis sp.
GGGGCAATCCCCCCGTGGTTGCCCTCCGTCAGGGGTAGGCACGGGGGGATTGCCCCTACAGTTATTCCATCCCCTCATTCTGCACATTGAAATTTGGGCTGATTTCCTGATAAACCTTGAGCAGGTGATCAACGGTTTGAGCAGGAGAAAATCTCTCACTGACATATTGATTGGCTCCTTTGCCGCGATCTATGGCCTCTTGAGGATGGTCTAGACAAAATCTCATTGCGGCAGCTAATTCTTCAACGTTTTCCTGCTTAAACAAGAAGGTGTGCGACCCTGCCATCTCTGGTAAACCTCCAACATTAGCCACGATCGAGCAAGTAGAAACGCTAGAAGCTTCAAGCACGACATAGCCTGCGGGTTCTTGCCATCGCGAGGGCGCAACGAGCGCAAGTGCAGAACGAACGATCAACAGAATTTTTGGCTGAGAACAGTTTCCTAAAAATTCAACTCGATTCAAAATGTCTAGTTCTGTTGCCAAAGATTGGAGTGCCTTTGCTTCTCCGCCATCTCCAATAATTAACACCCGAAAGTCTCTATCTTGGGTTTGAATCAGTTTTGTTGCTTTTAATAATAAGTCAACTCCTTTGTCTGGGTTAAGTCGTCCTACATAAACAAATGAGTCCGGCTTAGATAGATCATCGACTGTTTTTTGAAGAGGGTGATCTTGAACTTGAATGGGATTGTATAAAGTTGTAACTTTCCAAGGAAAACTGTGAGAATCTGCCAAAAACTGACTGCAAGCGGTGTGACGATCGACGATCAATGCGGTCAGAAAACGAGTCGCTAATTTTGCTAGTTTTACGATCGTGTGCAACTTCCACTTCAAGGGATAGTTGGATTTAGGCAATGAGTGAACAAACTCTGTTTTGAGCCGTTGAAACAAAGACATTGACTGATATCTAGAGTGAATCGATGTATAGAATAAATAATGATATTTAATGACAATCTTTTTATTGAAAATCTTACATAAACACGCAAAAGCTAAATGATTAGAATTCATGTGAATCAGATCAGCCCAGGCGATATAATCAATCCATTGCGATGATGAATTCTCGGTAGTGGAAATTACTTTAGTTTCAATGCCTCTCAAGTTTAACTCTGATTGAATTGAAGAAATATAGGTTAAAACACCTGAAATTTCATCTTTATAGTGATTGTGCTGAATCAATAACTTCATTTCTAGAAACCTTTTATTGTTTTGAGTTTAAACGACGACTCCAAAGATAGAATGGGCTAGTTAAACTACTCGTTAATAGCTCCATTTGGCAATCAGTAGGCAGATCTTTTTTGAGTAGTTTTTGGTGCTTAACAAAATAAGAAACTGTTTTAATCAAGTCATTGATTAAATAAGCCAAAAACGCAAAGGGTCGCTGCCAAACGTCGAGGCGAATCATGCGGATGTGATGTTTCGCTAACCCGATTCCTCTCACTAAGTTCAGAAGATAAGTGCGTTCTAATCGCCATGCCGGAATCTGGTGATAAATCTGCATTGTCGGGTTATACCAAATTTCCCAGCCCGCTTTTTGAATGTGAGCGATCGCTTCGATATCTTCGCTCGCCAGCATCGAGTCAGGCGTGCGTCCTGTCAAAAAAGGTTTTTGAGGAACGCTCTCTAGCCAAGCCTGCCGACGTATAACTAACCCGGCTGAAGGAGGAAGAACCCGGATGTAAAGATGAGGGGTTGAACCTCGTTCGACGATCGCTAAAAAGATAGCAACGCGCTTAAATTCTGGCGAAGGTTCAGTTTCAAATTCGCCATGGATTTGCCCTCCATAGGCTCCTGCATTAGGGTGAGTTTGAGCGAACTCATAGGCGTTTGTCAGCCAATTTTCATCTGGAAGTGTATCGTCGTCGAGAAAGCCAACGAGATCACCCTTCGCTTCTTGAACTGCCCGAATCCTAGCAAATGCTGCTCCTTGCTGAGGCTCAAACAAATAGCGAAGTGTATTTACAGGAAATTGACTTTGATAATCATCAATGACTTGTTTAATGGGATCAGTGCTGTTGTTATCAATTACAAGAATTTCCCAACTAACTTGTTTAGAATTGATCTGCAACTTAAGCCGATTCAATACTTGTCCAATTCGATTTGCACCATTGTATGTGCAGATAGCAACACTCAGATCAACCATAATCAAGATTAGTTTCTAGGTGAGTTAAAATTTAAATAGTTTATGACTAAAATATTTCAGCCTGACAAAGTGGAAAGGACTGAACAATCTGCCCAAAAGAGCTTCCATTTGACACGCAACGATCGTGTCAGTTTGGATCAAATTTCTGTTCGTGATAAAAAAAACGGTAACTTTGATTAAGTCACTAAACAGGTAAAAACCCGTCATGAAAGCTTTTTGCCAAAGCTTATATTTTGACATTCGACTTGGATAGCAGGGAAGGTTACAGTTACGACAAAAGTTAAGTAAATATTGCTTTTCTAAACGCCACTTGGGGATGCGATGCCAAATTTCCATTTCGGCATTATGCCAAATTTCCCAACCCGCTTGTTTAAGATAGATGAGCGCCTCAGTATCCTCGCCTTTTGCAGATATCCGTGAACCGACTGGTCCTTGAAATACTAAGCGATCGGGCACAGTTTCAACCCAGACTGATTTGCGGATGACTAATCCTGCCCCTGGCGGAAAGCCTTGTTGATTGGTATTGGTGCGAAAGGTTTTTTTCCGCTCGATAACAGGTAGATAAAAGGCAATTTTTTGGAAATCTTTAGGAGGTTCAACCTCGTAGTCTGGATGAATCTCACTAGAGTAAGCGCCTGCTTGAGGATGGGCTTGCCCGAACGCATGAGCCGCTGCAACCCAGTTTAGACTCGGCAAATTGTCATCATCTAAAAACCCAATCAAGATTCCCTTTGCTTCTTGAACGGCGCGGCGGCGAGCGATCGAGGCTCCTTGCTGGGGTTCAAACACATAGCGCAACGGGCAATGTTCCCAGTCGTTTTGGTAGCTTTGAATCACTTGCGCGGTGTCGTCGTTGCTGTTGTTATCGACTACGAGCACTTCCCAGGTAATGGCTTCAACTTTGATCTGAGTTCGCAATCGCTCCAAAATCAGGGGAAGGCGTTCGGCTCCATTGAACGTGCGGATAGCAACAGTAAAATCCAGCATGGTGACTAGGTAAGGTGTTTTGATTGGAAGCGTAGACTCGTGTGTGACGAGTCACTTTTCACCCTACTGATAAGTTGCCCAAGCTGGATAGGTTTTCTACACAGTTGTGACTATTTCTGACCTAACTGAAAGCGGTGGTTTTAGCGCGATCGGTAAACAAGATGTTCCCTTTAGCATCGACGCTAAAGTCTTGCCCTGGATCTAAGCCGCGATCAATGAGACTTTTGTAGACAGTGATCGAGGTAATTCTTCTGATTTCTCGCATCACATAGCCCGGAACCGTGTTTTCGACTGCCCAACAAAACGTTAATGGGTCTTGCCAGACGAGGCGTTCGAGGCTAACAATCACCATTCCGGCTACGTCTTGCAGGGTCAGCCGACTTCTCAGACTGGCGATCACCTCTTTGCCGATCGTCGTGTTGCGAGTTGCGAAAGCGCTGGTTAATCGGCTGAGATCGTTTTCGAGTTCCGGGTAGTTATTTTTTTGTTGCACTGGCTCTATCTCCAATGGGTGCGATCAACTCTCTTAAGAGAGAGTTAAGATTCTGTAAAGTATACCCTAGGATAGATTCCTGATTAGTGAGAAGTGAGCATTTTTAGTAAGTCTTTTTGTAAAGACGCGCCAATACCACGTCAGTTCGATAGAAGTGGTTCGCTCCGGTTGTGAATTCGGGAGAGCTATCTAAATCCCCCAATTTGGGGGACTACAAGCCAAGACTTCCGGTTCAAAGTCCCCCAGAATGGGGGATTTAGGGGGCAGAAGCCACTGACAACGAAGCGAAAA
>JAYVFW010000304.1:0-11671 GCA_043772715.1 Phormidesmis sp.
TTGACGCATGACTGGACCCAAACTGACCGCAAACGCGCTGGTTAATGAACCTATGAGCTGGTTGAGTGCCAGTTTGACCGCCGCCGCAGACCCCACCGATCCTAAAAGCACTGGCTCTGATCCAAACGTTGCTAACAGCGCTGACCATTGAGCAAACTGCGCCGGCTCTGCGCCCACCATGACGATCAGTGACCCCGATCGCGCTTCTGGAATGCTGCCCAGCACAGGCGCTTCTAGATAATCGCCTCCGGCAGCAACCACCTCATCTCGAATCATCTGGCTTTCAGTCGGAGCGATCGTGCTCATCTGAATGATAGTGCGCCCTGCTAACTGCGATCGCGCCGAGTCTGAAAGCAAAAGCTCACGAATCGCAGTGGCATCCGTGAGCATGAGGATAATGCAGTTTGAGGCAGCAATGGCAGCAGAAGAAGACGGGGCGATCGTCACTCCAGCCGATTGCAATAAAGCTAACTTAGAGGCAGTGCGGTTGTAGACGGTGACAGAGTGACGGGCATCAATCAGACGTTGCACGATCGGCAAGCCCATCAGCCCGATTCCTAGAACGCTAATCTTCACGGTTCACCTCTTTAAACAGACTACTAGAGTCTACAAGGCAGAGGGAATCTTGACTTTATTGAATTGCTTTCATCAAGAACTGAGCGATTTCAATCAATTCATTTTTGTTGAACGTTTCTAACAGCACTCTGGCGGCCGCTCTCGGTTCTCGTGGAATAGAAATCTGTTCATGCCGACTAACTTGACGTACAGAGGGTTGGGCAGTTTGAGAAGGGGTAGCCGACTGAGCAGGCAGCACCAGTTTGAGAAGATTTTGACTCACTTCGATCTCAGCCACTCGCCTAGTCAGCAACAAATCGCTGGCTTGTTTGAGATCTCGAATCACGATCGGAGCCAAAGTCGGATAAGTGTTTTTGGGGTTAGCGATCGCGCGTTGCACCGTTTGCAGTGCAGTCACCCAAGGCTTGGCGGTGCCACTTAGCTGGATTAAGCGATCGCACAATGCAACTATCTGCTGACGGCTTTTAAGCGAGTCTCCCTGCTTAAACAGGTGCAGCATCGCCTTGAGAATGGTGTTGATATAAGCGGTCGCATTCGTGGCTGACCCGGTGGCGCTTTTATTGAGTGATGCCGTGGTTGCCTTGCGATCGAGCAGCAGTTGAAGATACTTTTCTAGTTCTGTAAAGATTGGCTCTGAGGCAATTACCGCCTGTTGAGCCTCTTCTTCTCGCAGCCCAAACGGACTTTGCAGCGCTTCGATCAATGCTCTGAGAGTGTCAAATCCTTTGAGGAAAAGATCTTCTAATTTTGGGTCAATTTTGACCGGATGTTCTTGTAAGTGTTTAAAGCAATCCTCAAAGTGATGAGCCGTTTTGTGAATGCTATGAAACCCCAGCATCGCGGCTCCACCTTTGATCGAGTGAGCCGCTCGAAACAGCTCGTTGACTTGCTCTGAGTCTGACATCGTGACTTTTAAATTGACCAAGCCTTGCTCGATCGTATCGAGATGTTCTTTAGCTTCTTCAATAAAATAGCCCAAAATTTGCTGTTGCTTGACTGACTGCACTGCCTTGCTCCCTTGGTCACGAGTGAATATCAAAAGCGGGGAACACCGCGCCCCTTTGCTGAGTATTCCCAACTACACCCGCAGCCTCACGGGTTCCTAGGTAAAGCCATGATAAAGGTTAAATTTGATTAGAACTTATGCAAACCTCGGAGGTTTTAACCAAGAATCAAGCATCGTAACCGACAGAGTGGCTTAAACCTCCGAGGTTTTGGTCAAAATGCGTAAGTCTTGGCTATCTGAGAGAATGCGATGGTATAAATCGAGATAAAAAGTTTTAATAGATGTATGAATATCCGTTGATCGAACCTTGGTTACTCCTGAATTAAGAAATACCCAATTGAAGTGTTTTGATGAGAGTTAGATTCTTCGCCAACTGTGCGTGATTAGAATAAACCCTTTACTAATTCCTTCCCTCATCTCAAAAGTTGCTTTCTATGGATCAGCCTCACCTTCTAGAACTTGCTAAACAGGGTAACCCAACTGCGATCGCAGCCTTGATGAACGCGGTTTTAAACCCCCACGAGATTAAGGCTCAAGTGGGGTTAGAAGTACGCTGCTTGTACATTCTTTTAGAGTCGAACAAAGCGTTGAACCAAGAAACCCTCGTTGAGTTTATTCACAAAGGGTTACTCAGGTTAAGCACCGAGTTAGTTGACACCGTTGAAATCTACTCACGCAAAACCGGAGCATCTTCTTCCTCGTGGATGCGAAAACTTGAGCTAAAGCCGATCGTTCAATTAGTTTCGGTAGATTTAGTCAGCCCTGAAGCGCCAGAAGCGATGAGCGCTGAAGATCGTGACTTAGACGAAGCAGAATTTGAGGAAGAACAGGCTGAAGGTGGGTCATCCATTCCAACTTATCTTCGGGCTTACTCAGTGCTATTTGTACTGGCGATCGTGGTGGGTTTTATGTCGGGCGGAATGATCGTGACTTTTATTTCGACTTCGCAGGCAGAAAACCAAGCGGCGGCAGAGCCAGAAGGCGTATTTTTAGATGAGACTATTAAAAAGCAAACGCCTCAAGAAAAACAGCAGAAAGCTGAGGGTTATTTGAAAGCGATGAATGTCGCTCAAGCAAATTTTTATCGCGAAAATAAGCGCTTTGCCAGCAGCTTAGAAGAACTTGAACGATCGACTAACTTAATTTCTCAAAGCTATGACTATGCCTATAAGTTAAGAGTAGCCGATGCGTCTCGCGCCGAAATCGCTGCCATTCCTAAAGTAGAGGGCTTAAAAAGCTATGTGGGCGTTGTGTCGGTGACTGAATCAAAAACCGATGATATTGTCTGCAAGGCAAAAAACTCTTCGGTCGAGTCGTTGCCCATCCCCGAATTTTCAAGAACGTTGTTTTCAAAGATATTGAAGTGTCCAAGTCGCTCCTCGCAAGTAAACTAAGACGGAACCGTTGGCAGCGTGGTGAACAGAAAAACGGCAACAACCGCGATCGCCAATATGCCCTGAATCAAATTGCCAATCAGCGAACCGACGACGATTCCAACTCCAGCTTTGGCAGCAACTTTGATGTCTTTGCAGTAGATAAACTCGCCCACGATCGCGCCTAGCAGCGGCCCGATCAAGATGCCTAGCAGCGGTCCGCCAAAAGGTAGCGCGGGCAAAAGCCCAAAGATGCCTAAAAATAACCCCACGATCGCGCCGACTTGCCCCCAGTTGCTAGCACCTGCTTTCTTGGCTCCCCAATAGCTTGCCAAAAAATCGATGCCGATGCTGCTGATCAGAACCACGATCGCGACTGCTAAAGCGACTCCGACGCTAGAAAATCCTCTAATCAGCCCCCAAGCGGTGATCCCAATCAAAATCAAACTAGTTCCAGGAACGCCAGGAACCACTGCACCGATGATGCCCACGACCATTAGGGCAACCAACAACCAATAGAGAACGATCGTCGATGTCATTGGAAAAGTCAGCTAAGGGATGTCACTACGTTAGCGTAGAAATTAAGTCACCAAGGTTAACCTTTGGCAGGCTCAAGATGCTGGCTGAGGGTGTTGTCAAGCTTTTCTGCGATCGCAGCCACCCAATTCTCATCTTGGCTAGTGTAACTTCGCGGAGCATTCGCACCTAAGATCAGAACGCCTTCAGTTCCGATCGGCTGACAGATCACTCCTTGCGTGTTTTCTGGCAAATAATCAAACTCAAAGCGTCCTGGGTAGATCGAGAGCGCGACCAGATAAACTGCCTTCTGTTTGTCTAACACCCGTTGTAAGATAGCTCCGGGTTTGACTTCAGCTTTGGGGCTAAGAATGCCTCGTCTCAGCAGAATTTTGCCCCGATGCCAAACGACGATCGATTTCGTCACCGTGTTGGTTAACAGCAAGTGCGATGCCCAGGCAAGCTCGGTTTTGACCGCATCAGGCAGATCAGGAAAAAGTTCAAAGCCTTGTTCGCCAACTAGCTCTACGCTGTCTGGCGTTCTCGGTTGGACTCGCTGCCAAAGCAACCCCGTCAAAATCAGCAAGGCGCTGAGAATGACCCCCAGCGCATCCGATCGAGCTTGTGAATCGGTCAAACTCGGTGTTAAAAGTCGATTGGCGAACAGTAGAATACCTGCTATTGTGCCAACCACGATCGGCAGTTGTCTCAGCACTTGATTTTGATCAGGTTTCGCCATCTTTTCTCGCTCAAATTTCTCTATCCCCTTCATTTATTCTGACAGGAGACGTGGCTTGCTAGAACTCTTTAGCCCTGAAATAATGTCGCTCTGGCTGACAATGGCAGGGGTGCCAAACTCGCTCAGTTCTCTAGATGCGATCGAGCTAACGAGCCTACAAGAACCGCCCGATCGCGAAGCAGAGCGCATGATGAAGCACTATCTTAAGCAGCTTGCCAGTGAGGGACTGAGTGAGGCAACTCAGGGGGTTTGGCTGCAATCAGGTGCCAAATTATTAGCCACCAATCAAGGAACAACTCCTCTCCCCGCTGCTTCGATTACAAAAGTGGCGACCACATTGGCGGCTCTAGAAACCTGGGGCGCAGATCATCAGTTTGAAACCTTGATTGCTGCCACAGGTCCGATTCAGAATGGAGTCTTGCAGGGAGATTTAGTGATTCAAGGCGGTGGCGACCCGCTGTTTGATTGGGAAGAGGCGATCGCGCTGGGTCATTCTCTCAACCAGATTGGCATCTCGCGCATCACCGGAAATTTGCTGATCGGGGGCAACTTTATGATGAACTTTGAAGACGATCGCACCCAATCTGGAGCGCTACTTAAACAAGCTCTCAACTCAAAAACATGGGATGAAGACGCAAAGGCAGAATATGAGCAGTTGCCGAATGATACGCCTCGCCCGACGATCGAGATTAAAGGTGCGGTCAAGGTTCTTGCCGGAACCGCACCCCTTCCCAAACAAATTTTGCTGTTGAGGCATCGGTCTCTGCCGTTAACAGACCTAATCAAACGGATGAATGTTCACAGTCAAAATGAGATGTCTCAGATGTTGGCAGACAATTTAGGCGGCGTTCAGGCAACCATTCAAAAAGCTGCCACTGCCGCCGGGGTTTCGCCAGCAGAAATCCGGCTTGTGAACGGGTCGGGGTTAAGCCTCGATAATCGAATTTCTCCTCGTGCTGCCTGTGCCATGTTTGCCGCGATCGACCATTACATCCATCCGCGCAACTTGACGATCGCTGATCTGTTTCCCGTCTCAGGCTGGGATCACCAAGGAACGCTAGAAGACCGAGATCTGCCTCGTGCGGCGGTGGTCAAGACAGGCACACTCAACGAGGTGAGCGCCTTGACCGGAGTGTTGCCAACGCGCGATCGTGGGTTTGTTTGGTTTGCAATTATCAATCGGGGTAGCAACATCAGCAACTTACGAAAGCAGCAGGAAGGTTTTCTAAAAGCGCTTCAGCAACAGTGGGGCACAATGCCAGCTCCGACCATGATTGAGCCAAGCTCTTGGGTAGGGGCGAGACGCGCCACGTTAGGGGCATCAGCTCGCAATGAAATCGTATATGGCGGTTAGACGACAAATCGCACGAGCATGAGTGAAATTTTAAGCTAAGTTAAGTAAATCTAAGTTACGTTACGTTTCTCTCAGAAAATTAGAGAAGCCTGATATCTTGTGATGATTCACAAACATATTAAGGTAACGTTATGCAATCCTCTCAGAGACACCTGGGTCAATCGATCGGAATGGTTGTGTTACTCTCTATGACTTGCATTGGTTTTATCGCCATGATCTCTCAGATGAACTAAGTAGGATCGGCAAACCTTAAAGTAAGCGGGGAAAGTGAGAGCATTCAGCAAGATCTCTAAATGAAAGCCCTTTACTTTAGTTAACAAACCTAGTAGTTTATCTGAGATTTCTCATAATAATAAAGGGCAGAGGCAACTTTAAGTTGCCTCTGCCCTTTATTATTGACCATCGTTACAGATTCAAATTCGTTGCAGCAAACTTAACCCGTGAGTGTCAGTGCCGCAGGTGTTGAGCAAATGATGACGATCGCTCAACTGCCGAACTCGCTGAGTCTCGCTGGGGCTGGCTCGCCATGGCTTGGGGTTGTTGTAGGCATAATAAGTTTCTACCCCATCAATGCCACAGTTGACCGCAGCCGGAATCAAATCATCAGGCGATCGCCGATAGCGAACTGGGTGCGCCAACATTGCCAAGCCTCCCGCTTGATGAATGGCAGAAATGACTTGAGCCGCCTGAGCCGCTTTGCCTTCAGGTGCAGTGCCTTGGAGATAGGGCACGATCGCGTCATGCTCTGGGTCAAACGCAAAGCCCAAAATATGCACCTCAGTTCCGAGCAGTTGGGACGTGATTTCAGCACCGACCCAAAAGTGAGGAATGGTTTTACCTGTCGCTTCGGGAGAGTTTCGCCAATGATCAAGCCATTGCTGCGCGACTTGATAGCCACTCACCCGATGGTGATCAGTGATCGCAAACCCTGTGAGTGATAGCGCGATCGCTTGCTTCATCAACAACTCAGGCTGCAACTGCCCGTCTGAGTGGTTGGTGTGCATATGGAAGTTATAGTCGTGCGGACAGCTCTCAGCATTAATCGATCCAAAAACCTGCCTGAGTGCCGCCACATTCTGCGCTGCTGGCTGACTGGATGTTGAAACGGTCGCAAGATTAGCAGCCATAGCGCCTCAAAATTGAATTGGCTTATTTTGTTAGATATTTTCACTATAACGAATTTGAAAAAAGTCTTTAGATGACAACTCGTTCAGGCTTTAGGTTATCAAGAGGTGATCAAGCCATTCTCTAGCGCAAATCGAACTAGCTCTGTTCGGCTGTTGGTGCCAGTTTTGGTAAACAGACGACTGACATATTTTTCGACGTTGCGGACGCTCGTTTCTAGGCGACGAGCAATTTCTTTGTTCATCAGACCGTCTACTACGAGGTCTAAAACGCTTTGCTCTCTGGGCGTAAAGTCAAGCTTGACAGAAGAAGTCGATTGAACAATTGCGCCTCTCTGGGTCAAAATTGCTTTAATTTCTGCAATCTGACGTGCCATATCTGCAACATCGGGCGCATCACCGCTGCCACCTGACGCTTTGAGCGATTCACGCTGTTTGAGCAAGCGAGTTACGATCGCCACCAACTCATCGGGGTCAAAGGGTTTGGGCAGATAGGCATCACAGCCCGCCGCATAACCTTGGATGCGATCGCCCGTCATGCCTTTAGCCGTTAAAAACACAACGGGCAGCGATTGAAATCTAGGATCTTCGCGGAGTTGTTTGAGAAACTGGTAGCCATCGACTTGGGGCATCATCACATCGGTAATCACCAAGTCGGGTAGTTTCTGCTGAACCAGTTCCCAGCCTTCTTTGGCGTTGCTCGCCGTGTTGACCGCAAAGCCACTATCTTCAAGATAGGCTTGCACTGCCTCGCGCAGTCCAGGCTCATCATCGACTAATACTAGTTGCCCTGGCATCGATTGCGCTCCCCTTGTGGTGTTCCTATTATTCTAATGACTGTTGGCGATCGGCTCACGGTTTTGCATTAAAGACCGTGAATTAAATCGTGTTGGTTACTTGCAGAGATAATGGGCACGGCAATGCCATGCCCTTACGCAGATTTTGGCTTTATTTAGTCCGTGATTCTAACCATTCTGTAATTCCATCCGCTAAGGTGAGGGCTAATTTTTGCTGCGCTTGTGGGTTGGTGATCCACTCAAATTCGAGCGGGTTAATCATGAACCCCAGTTCTAGCAAGATAGAGGGGGCAACGGTGGGGCGAGTCAGCGCTAAATTATTCCAGAACACGCCGTAAGAAGGTCGATCGAGCTTTTTCACTAAATAATCATGCAGAAATGCCGCTAAATCATGGGCCTGCGGGTGATACCAAAACGCCGCAACGCCTTTAGTGTTAATCGCATCACCATCATCCGGCAGCGCATTGTAGTGGAGGCTAATGGCGATCGCTGGCTCCATTTTTTGAATCATTGCGGCGCGATCGTTGGGCAACAAATCCACGTCTGCTTCGCGAGTCATCAAGACCGTTGCACCGCGCTGGATGAGATGCGATCGCACCAGTTTTGAGGTGATCAAGGCGACATCTTTTTCGGGATATCCCGTCGGACCTCTTGACCCAAAATCTTCGGGGCCGCCATGCCCTGGGTCGAGCAAAATTCGCACTCCTGTGAGGGATTTTTGTTTTTTGGTTGGAGCGATCGACGGCGGATTTCGGAGAGACAAAACGAGCGTTGTGCCGTCATATCGGAGCTTGTAGCCCCACTGCTGAGACGATTTCAGCGAAAACCGATATTCGACTTTGCCGGGTTCGACTTGCTGCCAGTTTAAAAAGGTGATGAACGGATTGCTGCTGAGGCGAATCGTATCGGTTTGAGCCGTCGTGTTGTAGAGCGTCAAAACAAACGTGTCTCTACTTTGTTGAACCGTAACCGGAATGGGCACTTGCAGCGGAAAGAGAATCTCTGTCCAGTTGGCTTTTTGACGAGACGTGACTCCCCGAATCAGCGATCGCACAGGCACCGAACTCGCGACGATTTTGGTTTCGCCGCTCTTAATCCACCCCCCATAATCGAGCCGTAGCCATTCTCCTTCTCGTCCGGTCACGGTGGCACGAGTGCCTTTAGGAAGCGGGGTTAAGCGAGAATAATCGGTGCTGGCTCCCGTTCGGGCAGCGCCTTGATCTGCGGTCACTTCTGCGACTTCTAGCTGGGCAGGAGCCAGGATTCTCACCTTTCCAGGAGCGGCTTGAGCAAAGCTGCCTCCATTCACATTCAGGAGATATTGAGGCTGACCTAATTCTCCAGTCGCTTCTGTTTTAGCGCATCCCGCATACTGTCCTGACCCGTTGGTGCTAGTGGGCTGAGTCAATCCTGTCAACACACCAGAATTTTCGGGCAACGTGACGATCGCGGTTTGACGCTGTAGCGGAATAATCTGATCCGCAAGTTTGACCGAAACCATTGCATTTGCAGGCGCTATAGCCCCAAAGCAAACCAACTCTCCTGGCAATCGAGCGATATCTGCGATCGGCATTAATGAGTCTTGACCAAATGCCAATCCTTGGGGTGCAGCAGGTTCTGTCGATTTGCGCGTCACCTTAATTTTGAGTTCTTGCGTTTGGTAGCGCAGCGAAAACAAATTCTCTCCCAACCGCAATGGAAAACTAGGGGCAAAATGTCCGCCAGGGCTGCGCGCGATCGTTTGACCATTTACCGAGACTGAACCTGCGATCGGAGCCGAGCCGACCAAAAAAATTTGCGCGGTTGTCGTTTGATGATCAGCAGGTGGATAGACCACTCCCAACGGCTGACTTGCCCAAGTCGGCAGCGCCACCAACAGCAGCATCAAAAATGCCAGCCCTAGAAATTTTTTCATAGAAAGGAGGAGCGATCGTTAGAAGTGACTATCTTAGAGCAAAAGAAGTGACTACCTCAGAGCAAAGACCCTGCGTTAACGTCAGATCGACGAGTTTTTCGCTTCGTCAAGAGCGTCTTCTGCCCCCTAAATCCCCCATTTTGGGGGACTTTGAACCGGAAATCTTGGCTTGAAGTCCCCCAAAATTGGGGGATTTAGGGGGCAAGATGGACTCGTAACGAAGTCGTCGAATTAAGGTTGCGTTAATAGAATTGTTGCTGATCAATGACCAACGACTCATAACCCATCCACCCATTAGATCCCTGTGTCAAAATGAACGGGTTATCTGCGTTTCTGCCTCCAGGTTTTATGACTAAGTTTGTGTTTGTAACGGGTGGCGTTGTCTCTAGTATTGGCAAGGGCATCGTAGCAGCCAGTTTAGGTCGATTGCTCAAATCGCGCGACTATTCCGTTTCGATTCTCAAACTCGACCCCTACATCAACGTCGATCCCGGAACGATGAGTCCCTTCCAGCATGGGGAAGTGTTTGTCACCGAAGACGGGGCTGAAACCGACCTCGACTTGGGGCACTATGAGCGGTTTACAGACACGCCGATGTCTCGTCTCAACAGCGTCACCACTGGCTCGATTTATCAGTCAGTCATTTATAAAGAGCGGCGCGGCGAATATAACGGCGGCACTGTGCAGGTGATTCCTCACATCACTAACGAGATCAAAGAACGGATCTTGCGCGTTGCTAACAACACCAATCCTGACGTAGTGCTGGTTGAGATTGGGGGCACCGTCGGCGATATTGAGTCGCTGCCCTTTTTGGAGGCAATTCGCCAATTTCGTAAAGAGGTCGGACGGCGGAACGTGATCTATATGCACGTCACGCTAGTGCCCTGGATTCCGTCGGCGGGTGAGATGAAAACCAAACCTACTCAACACTCGGTTAAGGAACTGCGATCGATTGGCATTCAGCCCGATATTTTGGTGTGTCGCTGCGATCGTCCGCTTCCCCCCGGCATTAAAGAAAAAATGTCCGAGTTCTGCGACGTGCCAGTCGAATGTGTGATCACTTGCCAAGATGCCGCCAGCATTTATGAAGTGCCGCTGATCATGGAGAAAGAAGGACTCGCCACACAAGCGATCGACCTGCTGCAATTAGAGCAACGCCCTCCCAATTTGACCAAGTGGCATACCTTGGTTGAGCGGCTTTACCGTCCGACCCAAAAAGTCGAGATTGCGATCGTCGGCAAATATGTGCGCTTAAATGATGCTTATTTGTCAGTCGTGGAGGCGTTGAAGCATGGCGCGATCGCTAACGACAGTGAGCTGCAACTGCGATGGGTTAGCTCTGAAGACATTGAAGAACACGGCGCAGAAGCTTATTTACAAGGCATTGATGGCATTGTCGTGCCCGGTGGGTTTGGAATTCGGGGAGTCGATGGCAAGATTGCGGCAATCACCTATGCCCGAACCCACAAAATTCCCTTCTTGGGCTTGTGTCTAGGAATGCAGTGTTCAGTGATTGAGTGGGCAAGAAACACGGCTGGTTTAGAAGAGGCTCACAGCGCTGAGTTTGTCCCAGATGCCAAAAACCTGGTGATCAACCTGTTGCCCGAACAGCAAGACGTTGTAGATTTGGGCGGCACCATGCGCCTCGGACTCTATCCCTGTCGCTTGACACCGAATACTGTAACCTTCAGCCTCTATGAAGAAGAAGAAGTCGTTTACGAGCGGCATCGTCACCGCTATGAGTTTAACAATCAATATCGCAGCCTGTTTTTAGAAACCGGATATGTGATTAGCGGCACGTCTCTGGATGGGCGACTCGTCGAGATTATTGAGCTTCCTGACCATCCTTTCTTTGTGGCGACCCAGTTTCACCCAGAGTTTCAGTCACGACCTAGCCAACCTCATCCGTTGTTCAAAGGGTTCATTCAGTCGGCTGTCGCTGAAAAGTTGCTTGTAAAGTCAGATCTGGAGGTTCATTTGGAGGCTCCGGCGATCGCGTTCACCGAAGTTTAAGGTGAAAACCACACGAGTTTGAGCCAGGTTGAATTTGCGATTTCTAGGGAAATCTATCATGAGGATAAGCGGGCTGCTAGAAAACAATTTGTAGCCCGATCGTGCCCAAACTGGCTGACAGTCCACTGATAAAACGGTAGACTTATAGAACATATGTCCTATAACAATAGTCCGGACATTTTTTTGAACGGTTCCACAAGGCTTTCAGGGCTTGCAGTTCCAGGATCGAGCAATTTTATCAAAGTTAGCTTTGCCTCT
>JAYVFW010000305.1:0-3881 GCA_043772715.1 Phormidesmis sp.
CTGCCCCCGAAGCCACCGGAAGCGGCATTCCGCAAGTGAAAGCAGCGCTGGGTCACGTCTCGATCGCCCTCAATGCACGAGTAGCGATCGTCAAACTTCTCAGCACGCTGCTCTCACTGGGATCAGGCTTGACGTTAGGACGGCAAGGGCCCACCGTGCAAATCGGAGCT
This sequence comes from Phormidesmis sp., assembly GCA_043772715.1. Taxonomy (GTDB): domain Bacteria; phylum Cyanobacteriota; class Cyanobacteriia; order Leptolyngbyales; family Leptolyngbyaceae; genus Phormidesmis_A. Next base: position 171 of record JAYVFW010000305.1, read on the forward strand.
GCGATCGCCGCCCAACTCAGCGCTTGGGTGCCCACATCGCCGGAACATCGCCGCCAACTGATCGCTGCGGGTGCCGCTGCCGGACTTGCTGCTGGGTTTAATGCCCCGATCGCCGGAGTCTTATTTGTCGTCGAAGAACTCTTGCAAGACGTGTCGGGGCTGACTTTGGGAACCGCCATTCTCGCCTCTTTTGTGGGTGCTGTCGTCTCTCGACTTTTAGGCGGTGGCGGACTCAACGTCAGCATGACCGGGCTGTATACCAGCTTCTCGATCGCTGAGATTCCTTTATTTATCGCGCTAGGGATTTTAGCGGGGTTGTTGGGTGCCCTGTTTAATCGAGGCGTGCTTTTGAGTTTGGCGTTTAATCGTCGCTTCTTAAAGGTCGGCTTGCCCTGGCGCATCGGTTTTGCAGGATTGATCTCAGGATTGGCAGTCGCTTTTCTCCCGGCAGTCTTGCGCGACACCGCGAGTCTGCAAGAGGTTTGGCTCACCAGTGAGCTAGGTTGGAAAATCACCGCGCTCATTTTTGTCACCAAATTCATTCTGACGCTAATTGCATCGGGGTCAGGTGCCCCCGGAGGATTGTTTGCGCCCTCACTGATTTTGGGTTCTGCGCTGGGCTATCTGGTCAGCAGTGCCGCCCAGCACTTGCAGTTGATGGGCATTCCGCTAGGCGTTGAGTTTGGCGAAGGACTGATCACCACCTCAGCCTTAGCAGGCATGGGAGCCTTTTTTAGTGCCGTCACCAGAGGCCCAATTACGGCGATCGTCATTGTTTTTGAGATGACCACTAACTTTAATCTGGTGTTGCCGCTGATGATCGGTTCAGTGACTGCTTATCTCGTCGCTGAAAGTACTTATAGTGGCTCAATTTATAAACATTTGCTGGCATCGAATGGCATTCATCTCAAGCCAGAAACCGCGATCGATACTCGTCTGGCGGGGTTAACTGCCGCCGATATCATGCAGCCTCGTGTCGAAACTGTTTCGAGTCAGATGCGGTTAGATGAAGCGATTCAGGCATTTTCACGATCGCACCATCGCGGCTTTCCAGTCGTTGATGATGGCAAGTTAGTCGGCATCGTCACCCAAAGCGATTTGACGAGAATCCACGAGCGGGATCTGGCGGGGGATTTATTTGTCAATCTAATCATGACTCCCAATCCGGTTACGGTTATCCCGACTGCTCCGCTCTCTCAGGTTCTCTATCTGCTCAACCGATTTAAAATCAGTCGTCTGCCTGTACTCGAACGGCGCAAATTGCTGGGCATCATCACCCGCGCCGACATTATTCGCGCTGAGTCAGATCAGCTTAGTGGCAATCAGCAAGTCGGTCTACAGCCAGACCCGTCTTATGTGGTTTATCAAACTCGTGCGCCTGCGGTTGGGAAAGGACGGCTGCTTGTGCCGATTTCTAACCCGCAAACCGCCGAGTCTCTGCTGCAAATGGCTGCCGCGATCGCTCGTGAGCGTCACTATGAGCTGGAGTGTCTGCAAGTGATTCCAATCTCTCGACACCAAGATCCGGCTGAAACGGCAGTTTCGACTACGATTAGCCGTCGTCTCTTAAAACGCGCTGCTCGATTGGGCGAAGAGTGGCAAATTCCTGTGCATACTCAGGTGCGGGTGACTCACGATGTCGCACACGCCATTTTAGAAGCGGTTAAAGACCGTCACATTGACCTGCTGCTGATGGGCTGGAAGGGCAGCACGATCACACCAGGGCGAGTGTTTGGCAGTGTGGTCGATACGATCATCCGGCAAGCGAGTTGTGATGTGGTGTTGATCAAAAATCCAAATTCGCCCAATTCTGCGCCGCCACAACCTAAGCTCGATCGCTGGCTGATTCCTACCGCAGGCGGTCCTAATTCTCGTCAGGCAATTCAGCTTTTGCCTGCCTTTGCGCGTTTAACCAAGCAGCCAGAAGTATTTTTGTGTCAGGTGCATCAGCCTGAGCGATCGCCCGCTGATATCGAAGCCTTAAAAGATGCAATGGTGTTTTTGAGTAATCGTCTGCGGTGCCCCGTGGTGTTGCGATCGGTTTGCGCCAACTCGGTGTCTGAAGCCGTGGTGGATTTGGCTCAAAAAGATCAGTGTGATGTGATTGTGCTCGGCGCAACGCGAGAGGGACTGCTGCAACAAGTGATTAAAGGCAATATTCCAGAAGAGATTGCGCGGCAGTGCGACTGTACGGTAATTTTGGTGCGAGGCGCGATCAAATAAAAAGCGGTTTGCTTTGATACATTCTCGACCAGAGCGATCGCGTTAAGTAGAACTAAGTTTGCGTTTGAGATATTCCGTATGAGATTGAATGGTTTGATAGTTAAGACAATCAACAACCCGGTTCTAAAATCCTTGAAACTATTTGCGGTTTTAAGTGTGCTGCTCGGATCATGCAGCAGTCCTAGCGCTAATTCACCCAATTCACCGACAGGAGCAGCTCCGCAAGGATCGCCCGCCGCCGGAAAAGACTTTACGATCGGCATGGTGCTGGTCGGACCAAAACAAGACGGCGGCTGGAATCAGGCTCACTTTGAAGGCATTCAAGCTGCCTTAAAGACTATTCCCGGCACAAAACTGGAGTATGTCGATAAAGTCAACGTTGCCGATCGTCCCAATGTTAAAGGCTCTCAAGTTGCCGATGACCTGATCAGCAAGGGTGCCAAGTTTGTGATTTTTAACTCTGACGACTTTAAAGATGACGCGCTGACAACCGCAAAAAAACATCCCGATGTGACGGTGATTCACGCCTCTGGTGACTATGCCTGGAAGGACGGAAAAAACTTCAAAAATCAGCCAAACCTGGGCAACATCATGGGGCGGATGGAGTATGGCAAAATGATCGCAGGCTGTGCTGCTGCCCTGGGAACCGAAACCGGGAAGATCGGCTATCTTGGTCCCTTAATTAACGACGAAACGCGCCGCTATTCCTCGTCTGCCTACCTGGGGGCAAAATATTGTTGGGAGGCGTATCGCAAAAAAAATGCCGCAGACCTCGACTTTAAAGTCACCTGGATCGGGTTTTGGTTCAACATTCCCGGTAAAACTTTAGACCCGACCAAAGTTGCAGATGATTATTACAACGGTGGCTACGATGTTGTTATGTCTGGCATTGACACACCCGAAGCAGCCGTGCAGGGCAAAAAAGCGGCAGAAGCTGGAAAAAAAGTCAAATTTGTTCACTATGACTTAGCTTCTGGCTGCAATCTAGCACCCGATATTTGTTTGGGAGTGCCTTATTACAACTGGTCGTTTCCTTATGCGAACTCGATTAAAAAAGCGATCGCGGGCAACTACACCAGCGAGTTCACCTGGCTTGCACCCGATTGGAAAGACATCAACAATGTTAAAACGTCAATGGTCGGTTTCAATCCAGGAAAAGCCTTGGGCGACAATCAAAAGTTTTTAGATGCGTTTATCAAAGGCTTAGGAGATGGCAGCATTAATCCCTTTAAGGGCCCGTTAAACTTCCAAGACGGAACGCCGTTCTTAAAAGCAGGAGAAACCGCCACCGACCAGCAAATTTGGTATTTGCCACAATTGTTAGCAGGAATGAAAGGATCAAGCAAATAAACCGTAGGGGCATGGCACCGCCGTGCCTATTGACATTGCAAATAACAATACTCCGGACAAAATTTGAGCAGGTTTTAAGCCTCAAACCCTGATTCAACCGTGGACGGGATCTTATTATCAAAGTCAGAGGCAAAGCTA
>JAYVFW010000306.1:0-11595 GCA_043772715.1 Phormidesmis sp.
CCTGCACGAATCCGGGAACGCCCCCTAAATCCCCCAATTCTGGGGGACTTTGAACTCCAGTTCCCCCAGAATTGGGGGTTAGGGGGCGAGATCTCAGGGTAGTTACGTCGCGAATTTTATTCATGCAGGAGGTCTAGTGCTTAAAACATCACTGATTAAGTCCCGACAATCCCATCAAATTGCACAGTTTATAAACGGCTCTTGCCCCAACATTGCCATCCCATTCGCCATCGCCGACTTCAACCACATCAAAGCCAACAATTTGTCGTCCGCTTTCAACAACCTCTCGAAACAAACAAACTGTTTGCTCTAACTCCAAACCCCCCGGAACTGGAGTGCCTGTATTAGGACAGAGTTTAGGATCAAGTCCGTCAATATCAAAACTGATGTAGACGTGTTGCGGCAATTCTGCCACGATCTGTTTGCAAATCTCTAGCCACGAGATGCCCGCATAGAGTTTTTGCTTGAGCATTGGGTCGTAATAAGTAGACACCCGCCCATTTGAGTTTTGAATCAGCGTAATTTCGTCGTGACAAACATCGCGAATGCCCACCTGCACGAGTTTAGAAAGCTGCGGCACTTTGAGCGCATTAAACATAATTGAGGCGTGAGAAAACTCAAACCCCTCATACGCCTCGCGCAAATCAGCGTGAGCATCAATGTGCAAAATTCCGAAGTCTGGATAACGCTCTGCGATCGCCCGAATTGCCCCTAATGGCACACTATGATCACCGCCAATTACCGCAACATATTTACCTTGGTTCATCGCCGCTTGAGCCTGGTCAAACAGCCATTGATTTACGGCTTGACCCTCTTGATTGATCCTGTGCAGAACTTGAACTAAATCGGGATCATCTTCTACTCGTCGCCCCTGTTCCATCTGCTCGATGATTCGCGTTGCGTCTTGTCTTAGCGTCTGACTTTTTTGCTGAATGCGATCGTCAATCTGGACCATAAAAATGCCTTGCTTCCAACCATCGGGATAGTCAAAATCATAGACATCTAGCTGGCGAGAGGCCTCTAACACTCGTTGAGGTGCAGCGGCAGTGCCAGCCCGATAAGAAACCGTCACCTCCCAAGGCACACCAATCACAATGATGTTGGCTGACTCATAGTCAAATGGCAACCCCAATAAATTCCCGTTATCGACTCCGATTTCATTCGGGTCAAAGGTTTGAAGAATGTCTTCTCTCGTTGCCATTTGCAGAGGTCCTCAGTCTTTCTCTCAGTCTAGCTTTCTACAACCCGTGAGATGAACCTGGATAGGCAGATGGTTAGCCGCATAGCTTCAGAATGATCACTTTGCTACCAAGCCAATAGGGTTGATACTAATGAAGAAATCCTTGTCTTTACTTCATCATGGGGGTCATGAGCCAACCTCTCAATTCAAAAGCCAACTATTTCTTTCAGCAGGGGCAGCAGTTAAGCAAAGCGAAAGCTTATGCAGCCGCGATCGCTCAGTTTGATCGAGCGCTAGAAACCCAGCCCAATTTGTATATTGGGTGGTATGAGCGCGGCAAAGCCCTTTATGAGCTGGGAAATTATCAAGCGGCGATCGTCAGCTTTAAAGAAGTCATGGTGCTCAGATCTGACTACGCTCCTGCCTGGAACAATCAAGGCATGGCACTAGCAAAGCTAGACCGTTATAACGAAGCGGTTGCTAGCTACGATCGCGCTATTGAGCTATATCCCAAAAACTATAAAGCCTGGTATAACCGGGGCAATGCGCTGATGAAGCTCAACTCCAGTCAAGAAGCCCTTCACAGCTATGAAGAGACGCTTAACCTCAAGCCCGATTATGCACGAGCCTGGTATAACCGGGGCATTGTCTTAACCTATCTGCGGCACTATGATGCCGCGATCGTCAGCTATGACAAAGCGCTAGAGGTGCGTCCTCACTTTTCTGACGCTCACTACAATCAAGGGAATCTCTTCGGTCGATTGGGGCGCTTTCAAGATGCGCTCAATAGCTACGATCTGGTTTTGCAAATTAAATCCAATGTGCCCGATGTGTGGATTAGTCAAGCCCATGTTCAGCACAAGTTAGGTCTTGATGAACAAGCGCTGCAAAGCTATGACACGGCATTGCAGTTAAATCCGGCTGCTCACGAAGCTTGGTATAACCGAGGCAACACGCTAGAGAGCCTTTGGCGCTATGAAGACGCGATCGAGAGTTATCATCGCGCCCTGCAATTAAAGCCCGATTTCCCGGAGGCGCTCTATAACCAGGGCTGCGCCCTTCAGAGGCTAGGAGATTCTGCTCAGGCGGTCGAATATTACGATCGTGCCGTTGCTTGCAAACCCGATTTTTATGAGGCTTGGAGTGGTCGCGGCGTTGCCCTGCGTAAATTGGGGCGTTATGAAGACGCGATCGAGAGCTTCGATCGATCGTTGGCGATTAATCCCAACTGTGATGAATGCTGGTATCGCAGAGGTCGATCGCTCGATCACATTGGGCAGAGTCAGGCAGCCGTGGCGAGTTATGACAAAGCGTTAAGTCTAAATCCCTTCGACAAAGCTTGGTATAGCCGGGGGGTGGCGCTGAGTCGATTGGAGCAACATGAGAAGGCAATCGTCAGCTATGACAACGCTCTAGCGCTGACTCCTGACTTTCCTAACGCTCAAAGCGGTCGGAACCTCTCGCTCAAGTATTTGAAGCAGAGTCAGCCCCCTTCGGACGATCTCTAGATCAGATCGATGTAGAGGTGACGAATAACATATTTGTTTGATGCTGTGGAGACTCTCCGGTTGAACAACTCTGCCGATCTCGCCACAATTCACAACTTGTCTCGTTCAGACACAAAATTGGTATAAATTTGTGGCTTCTTTAGACAGCACTGTCGAGGTTATGACGCTGTAGTATCTTTGCAATCACCTCGAAAATCGCAGAAAACTTAGAGAAATCAAAGTTGTCAAAGCCTGGTTCTGAGTTCAATATGCACTTAGCAAAATCATTTTTCGATAAGGCAACATTGTTATCGGCATCATCGTGAACTTCGCTGTCTATGATCTTTAGACTATTATTTTTCACCTCGTTGAACTTTGTCGTACTGAGGGTTTTGTTTTCTGAATGCCTGTAGCTTTTCTTACTAAACTCAGAGTTCAAGAACAAACGCCGATCTTGGAGATTCAGTCTCGTTACCTCTTCATTGCTGTAGTAAAGCTCTATGCACACTTCTGGATCTTCATGGCGATGGCTTGGTACAGGTAATGCAAATGAATATACTCCATTGCCCCAACTTTTGAACCCTTTTGAATCATCGTGAACTTTCTTCAGAATAGCGGAATTATCGCGATCGAAAATTGCAATAACAGGGAACTGAGGAGTAACTATACACAGTGATTCACAGTGTTTCTCCAGATTAATATCACCCTGCTTCTCAGGCGGCAAATCTACAAAATCAATAGCTAAAGATAAAAATAATCCTTTCTTTTGAAGATTGCTGAAAGCTGCTCTAAGATGGTAGATATCAGTTTTCCCTTCAGTCATAATCTGCGCCCGAACTATGGGAGAATTCAGTAGTTTATCAATGCTTACTAATTCAGGTGCTAAAACTCTTAACTCATCTGTGAATTTTAAGTAAATTGGATCTGACTTACCTTTCACTGATCCTAAGAATTCTATTTTCCCTTTAACAACACTTCTGAAAGAAGGTGTAATGGAGTTCAGTCTATGCTTTTTGTCAAATTTTTCTAGAAATGTAGCCTCTGCCTTTTCTAGTCCATGCGTTCTCCATACATAGAGCATTGAACGAATCTCCCTAACATAATCCCGCTTAACGTTCGGAGTTTGATTGACTGTAATTCCTGTAACTTCTTGATGCTGATACTTAGTTGCCAACCTAGTTTTTTTCTCATTTACCGAGAATCCGTTTCCCTCGACAACTTCTAATAGTTCTTTTCCAAGAAGCCATTTTTCATCTTTTGCTGAATAAAACGCTAGTGAAGATGGAAATTTAGATTTAGAGGTTGAGAATGTGATGTCATCAGCATACCGAGTGTAAATACATTTATGCCTTTTAGCTAATCGCTGCAGTTGACTGTCTAACCGAGCGCAAATCATATTAGAAATAACTGGCGAGGTAGGTGCCCCTTGCGGAAGTCGCCTATTAAGCTGCTCATCAACCTCAAACTTATGGCAGCAGATTTGAGCTAAAACGGTGGCAACTTCGTGACATAGATTGTATGGAGCAGCTTTAAGCAGACCCTGCACTCTACCAAAGTTTATCGATGAGAAGAAGTCCTTAAGATCAAGATTGAGAACGCATTTCTGACGGAGATGCTGTTCTGCGTTTTTCACAATGCCCTTACCCTTGACAAACCCATAAGTAGATGGCTTCGGCTGATAAATTTGCTGAAGAATGGCGTTCAGTCTTCTCTGTAGATTCTTAAGAGCATGGTTGGGGGAGTAGATAAGCCTCACGCCTCCCATCTTTTTCTTTATCTCAAATTTTTCATCCTTCTTATATCTCGGCGAGTAAAGAAGATATCTAAGTTGACGGTCAGTAACATCCAGAAGCGTCGCTACATGCTGCCGAGATTCTAGTCCACCTAATAGCTGCTTAATTTCGTCATTGCTCTCCACCAAATCAGCAATCTCTAAATAGGAGGACTGTGTAGAAACCAGATGCTCACACCACATATCAACTTAACGCCCCACTGTACATAAGCACAGGTAGCACAAGGTAAAGTAAGAGCAGCGATTAAGCGCTATCGCTACCCTTGAGGAAAGACCACCGCGTATACACAGCGGAAATTTATCTTGGTGAGCATCTGGTTACTTGATTATACTAAGTGTTTTGATAAATTCCGTATGGAATGCACAGCAGTTAAGAAGGAAAATTTTAACGTGGGAGATCTTGATGGATAGCAGCCATTAACCGCCCCGCATTTCCTACGCCCCTGCCGCAGACTAAATCCGTCAGTTCACTTGATCCAAATTTCTATGCCCACAGTCATCTATCTTCGCGGCTGGCGTTTACACTTTTACTCTAACGAAAACAAAGAACCCATTCATATCCACGCCGAGAAAGGCGATCGAGATTGCAAATACTGGCTTGACGTTGAAGCCTATGACATTCGAGTCGCCTACTCTTACGACATGAACTCACGCGATACTAGAGAAGTCCGCAAAATCATTCTAGAAAACTTCGACGAAATTGTCGCCACCTGGAACACCTTCTTTGAGAATCGTCCATGAATAAACAACACATTATTCACAGCATCGACTTTGATGCCACCTCTATCTATTTGAGCGTGGACGGGCAATCCTACCAAATTCCGATCGCTCAAGCCTCCTGCATTCTTGCCCAAGCCTCCGATTGCGATCGCCGTGCCTACCGTATTGCTCCATCTGGCTATGGCATTCATTGGTATACTCTCGACGAAGACCTCTCCATCAATGGACTGCTTAAAATCGCCAGTCCCAAAGCACAAGTCTCATAAGCGACGAAGCCCCTCTAGAGACTCAAACCTCCAATCGTCATTTTGTACAAGCCGGATTCGCCAAATTACTCTAGCGTTTCTTGCCAAACTTCGATTTTAAATCGTCTAGCGTTGGCGATTTTGATTCAGAAGGGGTTTGTTTAGGTTGAATATTCTGTTTAGGAATCGACTTAGATTCCGGTTTGCGAATCGGTTGAATTTCTGGTTTGCGAGTTGGTTGACTATCTGATTGATCACCTGACTTCATCGACAGACTAATTCGCTTCAATCCCTGATTAACTTCTAATACTCGGACTCTGACAACCTGTCCGACTTTGACGATTTGTTGCGGGTCACTGACGAAGCGATCTGCAAGTTGTGACACATGCACCAATCCATCTTGATGCACTCCAACATCGACAAATGCGCCAAAGTTTGCGACGTTGGTGATCACCCCTTCTAACTCCATTCCCACTTTTAGATCAGACATTTCTTTCACGCCTTCCTTAAAAGTGGCGTATTTAAACTCTGCGCGAGGGTCACGTCCGGGTTTCTCTAGTTCTGCAACAATGTCTCGCAGAGTTGGCTCTCCGATCGTAGCCGTTACATATCTTTTAAGATTGGCTTTGAGGTGATCGGCGATCTGGCTCGTTTGGGTTAATGGCACCGAGAAGTCTTTAGCGATCGCGTTCACCACGCCATAACTTTCAGGGTGAACAGCAGTGTTATCTAAAGGATTGTTGCCCCCGCGAATTCGTAGAAATCCGGCGGCTTGCTCAAAGGTTTTAGGTCCTAATTTAGCAACTTTAAGTAAAGCTTTACGATCGCGAAATACTCCATTCTGATTGCGATAAGCCACAATGTTATTGGCAATGGCAGGCGAAATGCCAGACACAAATGTTAGCAATTCTTTAGAAGCCATGTTGAGATCGACTCCGACATAGTTGACGCAACTCTCAACCGTCTCGTCTAGCTTCTTTTTGAGCAGCTTTTGATCGACATCGTGTTGATATTGTCCGACTCCGATCGACTTGGGATCAATTTTAACTAATTCTGCTAGGGGATCTTGTAACCGCCGACCAATACTAATCGCTCCTCGAACAGTAATATCCAGATCGGGAAACTCTGATATCGCCACATCACTCGCCGAATAAATCGAGGCTCCTGACTCATTTACCATGACTTTGATTGGCTTTTGGTCTAGCGTTGTCAATACTTCGGTGACAAAATCGTCCGTTTCTCGTCCGGCGGTGCCGTTTCCGATCGCGATCAATTCAATCTTGTGTTTTTCAAGAAGTTGTTTTAGCGTTGCAATTGCCTGAACTCGCTGTTGTTGCCCCGTGTGCGGAAAAATCGCCTGGTATTGCAAAAACTGTCCCGTTTGATCGAGAACTGCCACTTTGCATCCTGTCCGAAATCCTGGATCAAGTGCCAATGTTGGCTTCATTCCGGCAGGTGCAGAAAGCAGCAACTCTCGCATATTTGACTCGAACGTTTTGATCGATTCGATATCAGCTTCGGTCTTTTTCTCAGCTCGAACTTCTGTAATCAGCGACGTTTTCATCAATCGATTAAACGCATCTTTGAGCATCGATCGATAAAACTCTCGCACAGGTTTTGCCTTGCTGCGAATTTCTGTTTCCAAATAATTTAGGACGGCATCTTCGTCAAAATCTAGATCAAAATTCAGAACACCTTCTGTCTCACCTCGATAGAGTGCGAGTAGATTGTGAGGTGCGATCGCGCTAACTTTCGCCTGAAACTTGCGATACATTTCATACTTCGTTGAGCCTTCAGCGTGATCGGCTTTGATGCGCGATCGCAACACGCCCGTCTCTAATAAAAACTCTCGCAGATAAGCCCGTAGTTCTGCCTTTTCTGAGACTTCTTCTGCAAGAATATCTGCCGCACCTTTCAGCGCATCCTCAACCGTTTTAACGCCCTTTTCTTCAGATAAAAACTTCGCTGCTTCGGCTTCTAAGGAGGTTACTACTGCGTTAGGTTGATTGAGCGACTCGATGAATTCTGCCAACTCACCCAAACCCTTTTCTTTCGCGATCGTCGCTCGTGTTCGGCGCTTGGGTCGAAACGGTAAATAGAGATCCTCTAACTCGTTTTTCTGCAAGCAAGACTCAATCTTGACTTTGAGAGCGTCAGTGAGTTTATCTTGAGACAAAATTGACTCTAGAATGCTTTTTTTACGCTCTTCTAACTCAGTTAAGTAGGTGAAGCGATCGGACAAATCTCGCAACTGCACCTCATCCATTTCCCCGGTGCGCTCTTTGCGATATCGCGCAATAAATGGCACCGTCGCACCCTCTGCAAACAAATCCAGCGCACTTTTAACTTGAGCAGGGCGCAGAGACAGTTCTTCTGCCAGAAGTTGAGAGATATTTAGCATGAGAAAATAGGCTGGAGTGCAGTCGATCGAGTGAACAAATTAATAGAGAGCCGGGACGGGTTGTTGAGATTCCGAAGGCTGAGTTGTGCTAGGCGTTGAGGGTTGAGTCTGGAATTGAGTTTGAGGCTGAGAGGTCGAAGGCACAATCGGGGTCGGAACCCCTGAAGGAGTTGTAGGAATGGGAATCGGGTTGCCGAGCGGAATAAAGGTAGGCAGCAGATCACGAGGACGATCGTTTGTATCTAGACACGACGCGATCGCCTGTTTTCCCCCAACCTTAAGCTGACGATTTAAACCCACTACACAGTCTGAAAATGTTTGGGGCAGCAAGCTGCGACGACAGCTATCTAAGACATCAACGATCGCCGTATCTAACACGCCTCGACGAATGCCCACAACACAGCTTGCTGCCTCGACGGGTCGCCGCACTTGACGGCAGACTGACAGCGCATCGGCTCCCGAAACCTTTTGATCAGCGATGCGATTAACGCAGGTGCCCAAGTCGTCAGGTCTTAAGGCTTGCCCGCAAGCACTAGCCGCGTCTGCTGCGGAAACTTGAGCGCGAGTTAAATCAGCCGCACAGGATTCGTAAGGTTTGCGCGCTCCCCCAAAAAGAGCTTGTGCAGGAGCCATCGGTAGCGCGATCGCGATCAAGCTTGCGGTCACAATCTGCGCGATGGGAAGACGCAACCCTTTAAGACTGACCAAATTTTGAATTTTCATTATAGTCACACCAGCTAGAGAAAATATAAAAGCGCCAAGTCGATCGTAGAGCACTCAAAGAAAATTGTGGCACGGAACTGGCAAGAAGCCAAAAAAAGCCTCCAATCCTAATTGAGGATTGGAGGCTTAAAGCAGGGATCAGAACACTTTAGTAAGCACGACGACTAAACTGGTAATACAAAAAGAGCGCAATGATGGCACCAATCACGGCAACAATGATCCCAGGAATGCTTAACGATGCAGACGTAAACGCTAATGTTCCTGTGTTGATTAACGTGAACACCGTGCCGCCGATAAAAGCGCCGACAATGCCCAAGACCATCGTGCCTAAAATGCTGCCACCTTGATGACCCGGATAAATCGCCTTTGCGATCGCACCTGCAATAATTCCCAACACAATCCAAGCGATAATATTCATTGACTTAACTCCTTATAGTTTCGATCGAAAAATGGGTGAGTAAACAGAACCGTTGTTATCGACCAGAACCCGTTCCCGTAGAATTGGTGGTTGAATCAGGGCTAGGACTGTTACCGCTATTCGTCGGACTATTTGACGAATTTGGCTGAACAGACTTAGCTGGGCTAGTCGGCTGAGGACTAGATTGAGTGGGGGCAGACTGTTGAGCGGGAGCAGATTGTTGAGGGGGGGCGGACTGCTGGGGTTGAGGAATCGTGATATTAACTTTAGGGGCTTGAGTAGGTGCCTGGGGCACGGGCACTATACGATCGCGCTCAATGATTCGTTCTCGCACTTGAGGAGAGGGGCTAACGCTGGGCGGCGGAGCCGACCTGGGCACCACAATTGTGCTGTTGACGGGAGCGGGAGCTTGATTGCTCTGGTTGAGCAGATAGAAACCGCCGCCGACGAGTACCGCCGTGCCAGCGAGAATCAGTCCTACGAGCAACCCTCGACCAGCATTATCGTTATCGCGGATTTGTTGATTGGCTTCATAGCTCTGTTGCTCAACTGCGCGTCCTTGACTGTAGCCCTCCCGATAATTGCTGGGATCAGGCTCTACAACACGAGGGATATCTGGGTTAGGAACGTTGTTGGGGTTGTTTTCGCGATCATAGGCTTCGCGATCGTTTAGATTAGCCATGTTAAAAATGAAGGGTTATAGAGCGAATATTTGAAAGCCTTTATCAAACTGCTTTCTCGAAGGTATGGCAGTTGGTGAATGCCCCAGAGCTACTAAACTTTGTTTGTACTCTTGAATACAAACTACTCTCTTGAGAAGAGTCAATCACTGTATCTAGAGAAATAACACTTCCTATAGCTAAAGGCTGATTCGCAAAAAGTCAGCGTCTCCATAGGTAGCGATCGCCACCCTATGCAAGCGCTTTTTGAGTCGCCGCATCGGCAACACCCGTCAGACTCAGCTTTCTAGATCTTTGAAAAGCAATCACAGCGGCTCTGGTTGCGGCTCCAAACACACCATCGACTGCCCCAGGGTCAAATCCCTTTTGCCGCAGCTTTTGCTGAAGTGCCGCGACTGCTGGACCGCGATTGCCCTGAATCAGCCAGACATAGCCCCGTCCTAAATCTTGTAAGGCTGCCAAGTTGCCGTTAAAGCGGTTCAGGTCAACATCGCCTGCTACGCCAAGGATGCGACCTGAATCTGAAAATTGCCAAAACAACCACTGCGACCAATTTCCAGGCAGCTCAGGGCGATCGACTCCATATTGAGCAATCCAAAGCGGGTGACCTCGAAACGCATCGGAATTGTTGAGCGACTCTCGCCAAAAAGTCAGCGACGTGTAGATAATGGCTTGGCGTTTTGTGGCAGATTCGACCACGTTGAGCCATTGGCTGATGCATCGATTTAATTCGCTGGGGCTGAGTCCGTCGTTGGCTTCAACATCGAGGACTGGAGGTAAATCGCCGATCGAGATTTTTGCCGTTCTCAAAAATGAGTTTGCTTGGGCGATCGGATCTCTAGCGGGGCGAAAAAAGTGATAGGCACCTCGGATCACACCTGCTGCTTTCATGCCTGACCAGTTGGCAGCAAAGGTGGATGAAACAAATGTGGCTCCTTCGGTCGCTTTGACAAACCCAAAAGAAACGCCAGACTTTGCCACGGCTCGCCAATCGATCTGTCCTTGAAAGTCTGATACATCAATTCCCAGCAGCATAGGGGTTATTCCTCTAAATTCACTTTTATTTTAAGTTCATTCTCAAAAGCTCCTGAGTCAATAAACTGAGAGGGAGGGAAACCTAATCCTAGAAACCGTTGGTGATCACCTATGAATGAATCGGAGTTAATAGAACGCGCCAATCAGGGCGAGGTGTGGGCAATCTCAGCCTTACTCAACCAGGCATTTGCCGATCGAGAAATCACGGTAAAGGTCAGTCTACAATCGACCTGTTTGAGAATTTTATTAGAATCCGATCGAGTGCCAGACTCTGAATTTTCGACCGCCCTAATTAAAGAAAAAATGCAGGATTTGAGGAGCGATCGCATCCAATCCATTCAGGTTTTGGGGCGGGTGACTGAAGTGAATCAAACTCTCTGGACTGAGACAGTGATTTTGCCTTCAACTTCAACCGCATCCATTCATCATCAGACTCGTCCTATAGAAAAACAGCCACGATCGCTGACAAGATCCATTGACTCAAAAGGCTTAGGCGCATTGCTAACCGGATTAATTCTTGCAATCTTACTGATAATCATCAGTCCGCTTAGAATTCTATTTCACGGGTTTTTGATCTTGGTGCATGAAATCGGACACGCCGTGACTCATTGGTTGTTTGGTCGTCCTGCAATTCCGTCAGTTAATCTTGTTTATGGTGGAGGCATCACGTTAGTTTTCGATCAGTCTATAGCGATTATCTGTTTAGTTTATCTTGCGATCGCGTTTCTAATTTATTATTGTCGCCACTATCGATTTATTTTAGTGCTGTTAGGAATTTTCGCTAGCATTTATAGTTTTTGTTTATCAACCTCTACTAATTTAATGCTTTCGACATTCATGGGGCATGGTATGGAGTTAGTCGCGATCGCGGTCTGTTTATATTTGTCATTAAGCGGATATTTCTGCCGTTTTGT
>JAYVFW010000307.1:0-3873 GCA_043772715.1 Phormidesmis sp.
CTTCACGACATGCTCATAACATAATTCTAGAGCAGCTTTTAATGAAATATAGAGAAGCCTTATACAGCTTAATCAAGTCAAAGCCTTTCAACATCGATGAGCAGTATCCCTATATTTGGCGAACCGATTGCTTAAAGCCGCTTGTTCACTTTCAGTCAATTTAATGAACGAGCTAAACTGTTCGATCAATTCAGGGTTTCGCCATCCTTTAGCGGTTTCCTCAGCCATTATTTTTAAGGCTTCAGCGGGTGAAAACGCTCTTTTATAGGGGCGTTCACTGGTTAGAGCGTCGTAGATGTCAATCACTTGAAAGACTTGAGCCACATAAGGAATTTCATTTTTCGTCAAGCCGTCAGGATAGCCCGATCCGTCCCAGCGCTCGTGATGATGACGGATGATCGGCATCACCCCGCGCATAGTTCTCAAGGGAAGACAGATTTGCTCACCGATCAAAACGTGCCGCTGCATGATCTGCCACTCATCGGCGGTTAACTTACCCCGTTTTAACAGCACCGCATCAGGGATGCCGACCTTGCCAATATCATGAAGATAGCCACCCCACATCAAATCACGGACTTCTGAGCGAGATAGTCCTAAATATTCACCGAAGGCTTTGCCGTGTGCAACCAGACGTTCGCAGTGATCCCCGGTATCGGGATCGCGGCTCTCAACAGTGCGAGCGATCGAGAACAGCACCTGTTCAGCGTGGTCTAGGTCTTCATTTAATCGCTTTTGACGAACCAGCGATTTGACTCTGGCAGACAGCTCTGACTGATCAAACGGTTTAGTCAAAAAATCGTCTCCCCCTGCCTCAATGCCTCGCAGACGGGCACGGCGATCGTCGAGCGCAGTGATAAACACAACTGGAGTGAGCCGAGTGTGCTCATCGTTTTTGAGGCGGCGACACACTTCATAGCCGTCCATTCCGGGCATCATCACATCGAGCAAAATCAGGTCAGGATTGGTTTCAAAAACTTGTGCAAGTGCCGCCGCCCCACTTCCTGCCTCGATCACGTCATAGCCCTCGATCGACAAGAGAGCTACGGCAGTCATACGGCTGGGTGGATGGTCATCTACGACAAGAATTCTAGGTCGCTCCAGATCTAGGTCATTCACGGCAGGAAAACCCTTCAAAAGTGAATAATAAAAGTATCAATAGAGCCAAGATGCTCGTAGAAATCTTAGAAGTGCAAGCATTATAGGTGCGCCAACCCATTCCAATGCCCCAGTTTTAGTATGAGGAAATGTCTTCATGAAGCAATCAGGCTTTTTACGGAGATCAAAAAACATCTCATAATGATAAATGCTGATGTCTAAAGATCGCTACAACGTCTATCAGGAAAGCGCCTTAGCCGTTGGTTTTGACCTCTGCAATTTCGGCGCGTTGAGCTTGAAAGATGAACCGTCTCGTTAGAATTACGGATCTTTATCAAGCTGAGTTCCCACTTTTTAACTCGTTGTACGGATAATTATCGGGGCAATAGAGTCTTGTGAGAAAGAAGCTGAATCAGCTATCTTGAGTTTGCTACTCAACGCCTTCATTGACTGGGAAGCGATCGATGAGTTGAATCGCCCGATTTGCATTGGTCTTAAGCAGCCTTGAGACGTGAGGAATGTGCGGAATCTGCGAGAGAAAATCTAAGGTTCGCCGCAAGATTCGCACTACGTCGCCTTCATCAAGGCTAGTATTTTCACAGAGTTCTACCCACTCAGTGCCGAGTGCCCATTGTTCGATTAACCCAATCAGTTCTCCCTCTAACCAAACAGGCAGCGTTACTTGGTGTCGTCGCTGCACCTGAAAGAGTTGCCGACGAATGTTTCGCAGCCCGCCTAGCGCCTCCTCAACCTCGTTTGAAACCTCGTAGCGAGTCCAGCTATCGGGGCGCGAGACTTCGGTAACGAGGGCTGCACACGCAGCGGCTAAGTGGTGGGGATCAAGCGGGTCAAATTCGCCTGACATGATGGCTAACCCTAGCCAGAGTTCGTTATCGCCCCGAATTGCCGCTGTGCCTTGACCCAGCGGCGTAGGAATCAGTCCTTCAAGACAGCCAAAGGTTTGCAGAATCTCGATTAAATTGGTGAATTCTTCCCAGTGGCGTTGGGCTTGTTGCTCTAGTTTGCCTTGGCGATCGCGCACTTCTGCTTTCAGGGTTTCAATGCGTTTCTGACGTTTGAGCAGATAGCTACGATCGCCCCACTGACTGACGGGATGGGTCGCAATTTGGGCTTCAACGGCTGCCGTGCGCTGGAATTGGGCATAGACTTCAGGGTGATCATCGGTGAGTCCGGGAGCGTTGGGGATGCGGTCAGCGATCGCCGCAGTCAGGTCGTTGCCACTACGAGACTGACCTGGTTTTGGTGGCATCTCAGAGGGCGGCACCAAGTCATCTACTTCACAAATTCGCGGAATGTCGCCCCGTAAATTTACGACATCAGAAACCGTGCTGATATACCAGCGATTGTTTTGACCCAAACACACGAAATAGGGAAACTGCCCAGCGCCTTGAATCTTCATCACCAAGACGGCAGGGAGCGGGTTTGCTAACCGAACGTGGTCGCCTTTGAGGGTAATCAGGGTTCCGGCGACGGCAAACGAGAGGGCGATCGCCAGTTCTCCTGAGTGCATTTCGTCTGCCTGACTTTGCAGCGTCTTTAATAATCGGCGCTCTTCTTTGAGGCGTGCCTGTAATTTCTCGTATTGCGCCATCAGCTTCCAGTCTACGGAGGCAACTTGCGCTTCTAGCTGACTGAGTTCGGCTTTGCAGCGATCGATTTCCTGCTGTTGAGGACGCAGATATAACGTTGACAAATATTGCCCAAAGCTGCGCTCAACCAACTCTTGGGCTTCTTCTAAAGTGTGAGTTTGCAGGAGGTTCAAAACCATGCCATAGCTGGGCGTGAACTGGCTCACAAGGGGATCAGGCTCCGAGGTGGCGAGATAAGCCGCTTCTTTTGCGCCCTCAAATGGAGTCTGAACCGTCACTACATAACCTTCTTTGTCCATGCCCCGCCGACCTGCCCGACCTGCCATCTGTAAAAACTCGGAGGGATTAAGGAGCCGATGCCCTAAATCAGTGCGTTTAGAGAGGCTAGAAATCACCGTGGTTCTGGCAGGCATATTGATCCCCGCGGCCAGAGTTTCAGTCGCAAACACCACTTTGATCAAGCCCTGCTGAAATAACTCTTCAACCAAACCTTTCCAGGCGGGTAGAATTCCGGCGTGGTGAGCGGCAATGCCTCGATAGAGCGGCTCGACTTGTCCCGCCCGTCCTGCGTCGGGGTTGCGATCGAGAAACCCATCGATCGCGCCTTTGAGTTGAGCGGCTTCGGCTTCATTCACCAGCGACAGCGCTCCCAAATTGGTCACTGCCTGATCGCAGCCCTTGCGACTGAAGATAAAGTAGATCGCAGGCAGCATATCTTTTTCGCGCAGCTTGCTGAGGGTAAAGGCGATCGGAGGAGCTTCGGGTCTGGGTGCCCCACGCTGATTGGCTCCTTTCGGACGATGCTGACTGCGCTTGATTTTGAGCCGAGGATTAATCTGCGTTTGATGCTCGTCAAGCAGCGGAAACAAGCCTTTGGGACTGCAAAACGAGAAGTGAAGCGGAACGGGGCGATAGTTAGAGTAAATTAACTCTGTGGGGCCGTGAACTTGAGCGATCCAATCGGTTAGCTGGTCGCTGTTTGCCACCGTTGCAGAGAGGGCGAGCAGTTGGATCTCAGCGGGGCAATAAATGATCGACTCTTCCCAGACGGTGCCGCGCTGTCGATCGTTCATATAGTGACATTCATCCAGCACAACCGCTTCTACGCCTGTGAGGGAGGTTCCGACTTCTCCGATCGGAGTGCCGTAGAGCATATTGCGAAAGATCT
>JAYVFW010000308.1:0-3872 GCA_043772715.1 Phormidesmis sp.
TCAAAGTCCCCCAGAATGGGGGATTTAGGGGGCACAAGCCGACCCAAACGGAGCGAAATCCGAGAGAGTTTATATCTAAAATTCTATTCATGCAGAAGGTCTAATAGACGAGCTACTTACAGGACTCTGAATGTACCTGATCTTCCGGTTGCTATCATCCTCTATCAGATCAAGTTCCCCAATCCCTGCCAGCAGATTGAACTTCCTATGCGCTGATATTGGGTACAAAATAGAGCAAGTCTCGTTGTTGTACCCGTTTTTTATTGGTCAACTATTATGGTGCGCCTCAAACTTTGGCAGTGGGCAGTTTTAGGATTGCCGATCGCGTTCGTCGCTAGCTTTCTGCTGATTGCCGCTGGGTTTCAAATTCACGAGTGGGGCATTAGCTGGATCTGGGCGATCGTCGGCTTAAGTCTCGTGGGCTGGCGCTGGCTTTTGGTGAAATGGACTCAGCCCGCCCTCGCCCAAGTCGAAGCCATTGTCACCGAACTCTCTGCCGACTTGCAGCCAGAAACGCCGACCACTGAGCCTGCCAATACAGCGCTTCAACAAGCCGAAGCAGCGCTTCAAAACACCTTGCAAGTCTCTCGCACCGATCCCGCGCTCTGGGAAGACTGGAACGTGTTTTGGCAACGCTGCCAGACCTTGATCACCGACATTGCTCAGGTCTACTATCCTCAAACTAAGCAGCCGCTACTCAACATTTACATTCCCCAGGCTTATAAGCTGATGCGCGGCACGATCGACGACCTCGATCAGTGGATGCAGCGGTTAACCCCGGCATTAAATCAGGTGACGATCGGGCAAGCTTATCAGGCATACGAGGTTTATCAAAAGCTAGAACCCTCTGCCCGCAAAATCTGGCAGGCCTGGAATTGGGCGCAATGGCTGCTCAACCCGGCGGCAGCGATCGCTAAAACGGCTACTCAGCGCACCAGTAACCGCGCCACGCAAGAGTTGTTGTCTAATCTCAGCCAGTTGATGCGAGAAGCGGCACTGAGAAATTTAGGCAGACAAGCGATCGCGCTTTATAGCGGCAGTGCCAATCCTGGATTAGAGGAGATGGCGATCGTCCAGCCAGTCTTGCCCAAGGCTCAAACGCAAACCCTGCGAGAGATCATTTCACAAGCGAATCCGTCTCAAACCGTCGAACAATCGCCCGTTAACTTGCTCTTAGTGGGTCGCACCGGAGCCGGAAAAAGTAGCCTGATCAACACCTTGTTTATCGAAGCTCAAGCCGAAGTTGATGCGTTGCCCAGCACCGATCGTATTCAAGATTATCACTGGCAAACCGCTACTGGCGAAACATTGACGCTGTGGGATTCTCCTGGCTATGAGCAAGTCGATCGAGAAGACTTGCGCGATCAGGTGCTTGATCACGCCGCCCACGCCGATCTCGTTTTGCTGGCGACTCCTGCCCTCGATCCCGCTTTGCAGATGGACTTAGATTTTCTCAAAGACCTTCAGGCGGAGATCTCAGATCTGCCGATGATCGCCATTGTCACGCAGGTCGATCGGCTGCGTCCGATTCGGGAATGGCAACCGCCTTATGATTGGCAACAGGGCGATCGTCCTAAAGAAATCTCGATTCGAGAAGCCACTCACTATCGGGCGAGCCTTCTCGGTCAAATCTGTCCTGTAGTGCTGCCGATCGTGACGGGCAGTGAAACCCGCCAACCCTGGGGCACAGAAGCGCTATCCCTGGCGATTTTGGATTCGATCGCGCCCGCAAAGCAGCTTCGTCTGGCTCGCTTCTTTAAAAATCTCGATGCCCGGACGATCGGCGCGGCAAAAATTATCGACCATTACACCTTTCAGATGGCGACTACCCAAGGTCTAGCCGCTTTTCTCAAAAGTCCCGTGCTGGGTTTCATCTCGACGTTAGCCACCGGGTCGCCCACTCTGGCGCTTTTACTCGCTGAGAAGATTCCAGTTGAGCAGCTTCCGGTCGTGATTGGTAAGCTGCAACTCGCTTATGACCTGTTTAATCTGCTGACCGCCGACCAACTCAATCCGCCCAGTTTTGACTTTCGGGCAATTTGGGGATTATTAATCGAAAATTCTGCCTCACCAGAACACAACGCCTGGGCATTTGGACACGCACTCACCGAATATTGGACACAATCACTCACCGCAGAGCAACTGCGATCGCGGTTTGAATACTACATGAAGACAGCCGACCCGAACGTCAGAAACTAGCAGCAAACCCCATAGAATGCTATAAACGATTGCGCGACCGAGAAAAGTTTGGGGCATACTAGCAAGCGCCCTCCCACCCTTTCTCATTCACCAGAAACGCACAGTCCGATCGACGAAGCAGGAAATTTAGTATGTCTATCGAGCAACTACAGCCCGCGCCTCCCCAGCAAGTTGGGGTCTATGTCCCCTACTATCCTCAGGCAAACAAGAAACAGATGTTGCCCTTTGCCATCAGCCTGCATCACAAAGGTGCCCTAGAAGGTCAACGCAAAATCGAGGGAGGTGAAAGCATTCCCTTCATCGCCACCTGGAATGTCTCTTCGCTGCCCGCCGATCTCTGCCGATGCCGCATCCAATTTGACGGCAACGCTGAACTGAGCTATGAAGTGCTGATGGCAAACTTTGAATTCATCGATTTTTTGATCGAAGTGATTATGAACTTCAGACGCTCTCGTCTAGCTGATTTCTCTCAGTCGTTTTATCGCAAACTGCTGAAACTAGAAGATTGAGCCATCGTGGGTTAAAGCCAGCAATTTTGTTACAAATAATACAATGGCTGTACTGGATTTTCTCAAAACTAAGGCAGGTTTTGATTAGAGCCATCCTCACAGCTATTTTTTATAGCGAGAAATATTTCTATCATCCTAAAATAAGCATTAAGCTACCCAGTAGTTTAATTTGACCTTTGCCCACTAAGCATTTAAACGGAGCCAGGACGTGCCAAAGTCCGCGAAGCATTTACTGATTGGATCGCTAGAAGCCTACAGCGGTAAGTCGGCAACGATTTTAGGTATCGCTCATCAACTCAAAGCCAGAGGGCTAGATATCGCCTACGGAAAGCCGATCGCAGGCGGCTGGGGGCAATCTAAGATGGATGACGATGATGGGGATGTCCAGTTTGTTGCCCAAACTTTAAAGCTGCCTAAAGATCGTCTGCAAGGGACTCTGTTAACGCTCGACAATGTAACCGTGCAAAAGCGGCTGCTTGAAGAGGATCAAACCAACTACCAGGAACTGCTAGCGCAACAAGCCCAGCAGCAGCAGGGTGATCTGGTGATTTTAGAAGGCTCAGGCACCCTAGACGAAGGCAAACTATTTGATTTGTCTATCCTTCAAGTTGCTGAAACTGTTAATGCGTCAGTGCTTTTGGTGGCTCGATTCCATTCCCTGCTGCTGCTAGATGGATTGATGGCAGCCCAGCAGCAACTCGGCGATCGCCTCCTCGGTGTGATCATCAATGATGTGTCTAGCGACCAGATTAATCTGATCAATACGTTAATGCTGCCCTTTCTAGAAAAGCAGGGCATTAGAGTCTTTGGCGTGATGCCTAGCAGCAACCTGCTTCGCAGCGTCAGCGTCGGCGAGTTGGTGCGTCAGCTTAAAGCAGAAGTGCTTTGCCGCGCCGATCGTATGGATTTAATGGTTGAAAGCCTGACGATCGGGGCGATGAACGTCAACTCAGCCTTAAAATACTTCCGAGCGCGTCACAATATGGCGGTGGTAACGGGGGGAGATCGCACTGATCTACAACTTGCGGCGCTCGAAACGTCAACCCAATGCTTGATTTTGACGGGTCATATTCCGCCATCAAAAGCGATTATCAGTCGAGCTGAAGACTTAGAAATTCCGATTTTGTCGGTCGATTTAGATACGCTATCTACGGTCGAGATTGT
>JAYVFW010000309.1:0-11569 GCA_043772715.1 Phormidesmis sp.
CATTTATGGAATGGGTCACAGCATGGGCTGCAAGCTGCATTTGTTAATTGGCAGTTTGTTTCAGGTCGAGCGTGCTGGAAATATTTTGATCTCGTTTAATAACTTTGCGGCGCGGGATGCTGTTCCTTTAGTCGAGCAATTCTCCCCGGTGTTTTCAGTCGAGTTTACGCCCTCGCCTTTGGAGACGAACAAAATTATTGGCGATCGCTATCAAGTTCGGCGCAATCTGCTGGTGAAGTTTGATAACGACTCGATCGACCAAACCTACACGCTGTCAGAACTTTTGAAGAAGCGCTTCCCCGATATGGTGACTTTTCAAATTCTCAAAGGCTCTCATGCCACCCCGATCGGACAAGATTTTAAGTGGGAGACTGGCTCGTCGTTTTCACCATTTGACGCGATCGGGCAATGGATGCGCCAAGAAATCTACCGCGAACTGCAAGGGTTAGAGAAAGCGATCGAGCAGTGGTTAAACCCGCTGGGAACCAGATAAGAGGTGACACTTGCCGCCGTTGGTGGGTTGAGCGATCGTCCCATCATCAAGTCGTGTAATATCGCGCGGGTGATTTTGCATCCAGTGTTACTAAAAGGCAGGATTTAGGCTTTAATGCAAATAGTCTGCAAGCAGTACTTAAACCTTGAGTATGCTGAGACCCGGCTGTAAACGTCTAAACGATTAATTTGAGATGAAGATTAAACATATTGCTTCGACTTGCCTAAGTAGACAGACCTAATTAAATGTAAGATGCCGCAAACCGCCCTCACCCTAAGTCCCTCTCCCTAGGGAGAGGGACTTAGAATCTTGCTCCCTTCTCCTTGGGGAGAAGGGTTGGCGAGGGCTTCGCCCCGCTCCGCGAGGAGGGTCTTCTATTTAATTCCACCCAGCTACTTAGTAGGTTGTACGACTTTGATCATTACAGCTACCGCTACCCTGGCTAAACCCGGCGACCCCACCAATGCAGTTTTCAAAAGCAGAGGAACGATCGAAAATGCCCGCTTTAAAGGCATAGGCGATGCGAGCTTGGTGCTTGCTTTTGCAAACAACAACGGTTCACTCGGTTTAATGAATGCTGGAAGATTCTCTATCGAGTATATTGGCAACGTCCAGAAAACTTTGAGGGCAAGGTTCAACTTCGGGTCAGTAAATTTCGTTCGTCTGAAAAGGGCTTCCGCACCGTTCCTGCCTCTGGCACCTGTAATATTGAGACTAGCGATGGCACCAGGGTTACGCGGAGTATCTGCACCGTTCAAGGGAGAGCCATTGATCATGGAAGAAGCGTCTTCACAATCAAATAGCATTTAACCAGAATGCTTTTGATTAAATGCTGCCCTAACTGAACCGAGGCATTGTACTGAGAGGTACAGCCGAATAACAGACTACTCGATCGCGTTTCGGTTGCACTCAGCTTCTCTTGTCTTATGCTAATATTTGTGCGTCCAAGTGCGAGAAAATACCTGATATGACCATTGTGGACGCTCAGGTCGGGGCAACGACCACGGGATTAATGGATATTGACGCAGTGCAGAAAGCGCTCAATCGTTCTAGGGCTTCTGTTTATCGCTATGCTAACACTGATCCCCACTCGACCAATCTCGCTTATGACCCCAAGCGCTTAAATCCTGAGATGCGCTCCAGTCCGGCTGAGGTGCTGTTATTCCACCCCAACGAGGTTGCCCGTTTTGCCAAAGATGTTTTGCGAATCAAACACGTCACGATCGAGATTCAAGAACTTCAGCCCAATGCCACTCAAGAACTTCTGCAAGCCATTTTAATCGAGCTACAAGGCATTCACCAAACGCTCAGATCTCGCCCGTGAAGCTGCATTTCGTTAGAATCGTTTACACTGAGAGTATGTCTTTCTGAAGATTGCTTGCCAAGACTAAAAAACTGAGGCGGCGATCGCTAAAATTGACACAAGTGAGGTTAGGGTTTCCTTCCTCCATTATGGGTTAACCAAAAAAGAAGTCTTTTTGCCGTTAATCCTAGTTGAGTTTGTTTAACATAAATTATGGAATCCGGTAGCCACCCTACCAGCCCTTTGGGGCAGCCTGCCAATACTGCGGCAAACATCATCGGCACAATCATTGCTCTACTGACGCTGGTTTTACCCCTCTGGGTGATCGCCTGTTACACGAATAGCAGCCCCCCAACGGTTCAACCCCTCTCACCTCCAGCCATCGAACTCGCAGATTAAGAAACCTGTCAAGCTCAACCTTGGGGCGATTATCAGTTTGATAGTCGCTCGTTTTGGTTGAAAGGTCATATTCTAGAGTTAGTGCTGAATTTGCTTTTGATCCAGCACATTATAGATGCACCTCGCCTCAGTGATCTGTAGAATCGCTATCATCGAGGAAGAGGACTATATTTTAACTTCTTTAACTTCGAGGCTGAAGCCATGACATCGTATGCCACTTCGACTGCCAGAGCCGACATGAGTGAACTGCGGCGCTTAAAAACCTTGCTGCCCCCAGAGCTGCAAAGCTGGGTGACGATCGAGGTCACGACTGCGGTTAACCCAACTTTGATCACGAGCGAAGAGATCGGCAGAGACGAAGTTGAAATTCAAATCGATATGCCGAAGTGGGATCAACTGGCGATCGACCAGCGCAACCTGCTGTTTTGGCACGAAGTTGCTCGCATTCAAGCAGACACCATTCCTAAAGACGGCTGGGAAATGGCAGCTTTGGCGATCGGGCTAGGGGGCGCAGTCGGCGAACTCTGGGTTCAAGATGGTTTGTTGTTGGTGTTAGCGCTGGGTCTTTCAGGAGTCGCTGGGTTTCGCCTCTATCAGAAAAATAATAGTGAGCGCAGTCTTAAAGAAGCCACTGAAGCCGACGAAAAAGCAATCTCTCTGGCAACGCGCTTTGGCTACACGCTGCCCAACGCTTACAAGAGCTTGGGAAGTGCCTTAAAAACGCTGATTGACCAAACTCCCAAGAAACGAATGAGAGCAAAATATGAGTCGCGGCTGACCGCTCTCAAAAAGAGTGCAGCGAAAGCGAAATCTAAAATGAAGTCTCCTATCGAAGAATATCAGTAAGCCAAATCTACACCTTTCGGCGTTGCTGAATGCAAATATGAATTGCCCCCCTAGCCCCCCAAGTTTGAGGGGAACCAGAATCTTAAAGTCCCCCAATTTTGGGGGATTTGGGGGGCGAAAGGATTCAGCCTCGATAGACAGATTCATAATTGCATTCAGCAACGCCCACCTTTCTGGTAAAAGAGAATGAGTAACGGACGATCAGGCGATCCTTAAAAGCCGAATCACCGATTACTCATTTTTTTTGTCTCAAGGTTGGGGAGCGATCGCGATGGCTTTTAAGATTAACGCCTTAAATTTACCTGTTCTAAAACGAGGCTCAACGGGCGCTGCGGTTGGCGCATGGCAGCGTTTTTTAGTGGATTTAAACTACCCGATCGGCGCAGTTGATAACGGTTTTGGAGGCGTAACTGACAGGGCGACTCGCGACTTTCAGCAAAAAAATGGGTTAACCGCCGATGGCATTGTGGGCCCTGGAACCTACGCCAAAGCGCTATCACAAGGATTTATTTATCGAGTAGCGGGTTTAACTGCCGCAAAGTTGCTTGACTATCTCAACTTTGGCAGGGCTGAGGTTGGAGATTTGCAAAGAAGCTTGATGGCGATCGGGCGGCTCAATCCTCCGCTGATCGCAGATGGAGACTTTGGACTCAGAAGCGCGAGAGGATTGGCTGAAGCTTACAAAATCGTCGATGTCGCCTTTCGCGCTCGCCTTGAGCAACAGCTATCAGCCGCCACAAAGCAGAAATTAGGCGCAGATTTGGCACCCGCTCTCGACATTCTGACGGAATATGCGCGTAGGCTACGCGGGCGACTGAGTGGTGCCCAATGGGTTAGGTTCTTTCCGGGCAGCAAGTCGATCGACGACCTTATTTCCCCCTTTCGTCAACGGGTGCAAGCCTTTGAAAAAGCGCTAAAAGATGCAGGAGCCGAGATCGAGGTGACGGCAACCTTTCGACCGCCCGAACGCGCTTATCTGATGCACTACGCCGTTGCCATTAACAATCGGGATATTGCGCCTGAAGACGTTCCCGCGATGCCGGGAGTCGATATTGATTGGGTGCAATACACTGATGCAATTTCGCTGCAAGCTGTCAGACAGATGATCGAAGCTTATGATATTGGGTCAAACCCGGCGGCGCTGCGATCTCGTCACACTCAAGCCCTCGCCATTGATTGGATCATTGAGTGGCAAGGCAATCTCAACATCAAAGATGCCGCTGGGCAAGTGGTCAGCATCGGGGCACCGCGCTCTGGCAACGACAACTCTAGACTGTGGAGTGTTGGCGCTTCTTACGGCGTGTATAAGCTGCAATATGACCCGCCCCATTGGTCGATCGACGGTTATTAAAAGCAAAAGGCTAGGCGATGTGCGACTTTCCTAAAACCGCCTAGAAGCTCTCGGCATTAATAAATCCATATTCCTAAGTTTCGTAGGGTGAGTTGCCTTCGACCTGCTCGCACCATAGAATTTTTCCAACCTTTGCCCGTGATCTTGATGGCTTCTAAATGCGGCTTTGAGTCACGGGACTTTTTGTTGGAGGCTGATTTGTGCAACCCGTCTCGATCGATTGCACAATGGAAACAGTCGATAAAATTTCTAAAAGCAATGACCAATGCTCTGGCTGACACCAAAAACCTCCTGGCTGATTTGGTTCGTCGTTATCGCTCTCAGGTTGATTATTTAGCCATTCGTTTAGAGGCGGCTGAGGGCACCGATATTTTGCTCAGGGGCACCAAGATCGAAACTCTGAGTGAGGGAATCTCGATCGGAGGGCAAGTTAGAGTCTGCCACAAAGGCGGTTGGGGCTTTGCTAGCTTTAATCAACTGTCAACCCTGTCTGACCGGATTGAAGACGCGATCTCAGCGGCTCGGCTGGTAGGCACCGATGAAACGATTCTTGCCCCGGTTGATCCGATTCAAGACATCTGCGCTCTGCCGATGACGGGCACTGACCCACGACAGATTCCACTCGTGCAAAAAAAATCGCTGTGTCAATACTATGGCGAACTCTTGCGATCGGTTGATCCTCAAATCGCAACGGTTTCGGTTCGCTATGGAGACAGCGCTCAGAAAATGATTTTGGCCACCTCAGATGGCACGTTTATTGAACAGTCTTGGGTCGATATTGAGATGCGCTTTGCTGCCACTGCCCGCAGTGGTGAGACGGTGCAGACGGGGCGAGAAACGATCGGCTCTCGCAAAGCCTATGAAGACTTGATGGGGTTGGATGAGCAAGTCGTCAGCGCTGCTCAAAGAGCCGTTGACTCGCTGGCGCTGCCTCCAGTCAAGGGCAACGCCTACACGGTGGTGATTGACCCGATTTTGTCTGGGCTATTTGTCCACGAGTCGTTTGGGCACCTCTCAGAAGCCGATATGGCCTATGAAAACCCAGATTTGCTAGAAGTGATGAGCCTGGGGCGACGATTTGGCTCACCAGAGTTGCAGATTTTTGATGGTGCCGCGCTGGAAGGGCATCGAGGCAGCTATTTTTACGACGATGAGGGCGTTCCGGCAACTACGACGCAACTGATCAAAGACGGAGTTTTAGTGGGTCGTCTGCATTCGCGTGAGACGGCTGGCAAGTTAGAAGAAGCTCCTACGGGCAATGCTCGTTGTTTGAACTACCACTTTCCTCCGATCGTTCGCATGACAAACACCTGGATTGAGCGAGGCAAAACCCCCGTTCAAGATTTGTTTAGCGACATCAAAGAAGGCGTTTATGCCCGTAACTGGTTAGGTGGCATGACGAATGGAGAGATGTTTACCTTCACGGCTGGCGAAGCCTGGATGATTCGCAATGGTGAAATTGCGGAGCCTGTGCGGGATGTCACCCTCTCTGGCAATGCCTTTAAGACCCTGGCAGACATCGAAGGCATCGGCGATGATTTCTACTGGGATGAGTCAGGCGGCTGTGGCAAAGGCGGACAGAGTGGTTTAGCCGTGGGCTGCGGAGGTCCTAGCCTGCGGATTCGGGATGTCGTGGTGGGGGGAGAAGCGATCGAAGACTAGTTAGAATTGTGGATTAAATAATATCGGTTACTGGCAACGCCAGTGGGCACTGCCGTGCCATGCCCTTACGACGATCCTAAAGAGATGGTGTTGCACCGTTATTCCTTTTCTTTTTCGGGTGCTTTTTCTGGCGAATGCCTGCCGCGTCGTTTGCGGGCTTCCATCGCCCGTTCTAAGACGGTTAACAGTCCGGGTGCTTCTTCTTGTAAGGCCAGCAGTAACCGTTCGCCTTCTTCGAGGTCGCCGGGGTCTTCTCCGGTTTCCATCACGGTTTGGAGACGAGGCATCGCTAACTCATCCACTAGCTGAACTAGGCTGTGAAGGCACCGATAAAACTGGCGCTCAGTCAAAATCGCATCTTCAAGGGGAAACTCAATAATGGCGCGGATTTCACCATCTGAGGGGTCATATTCCCACTGAAGCATCTTGGTTTCCCAGGAGATGCAAAGCATGGTTTGCAAAATTGCGGTCTTGTGGGGGTGGTCTTTGACTCCTGCTAAAACGCGGGGTGCAAAAATCTCAAAAAATTCTCCATCCTCATCTAGCTGAATGACGATCAGAAAGTCTTCAATGTTTTCACCATACACGCCTGTCAAAATGCGAGACTCTTCGGGGTCTAGGCGATATTTCCAGTCTTTGTTATCTAGAAAGCCAGCGATTTGTTCTAGCGTTGCGCCCATAGCCGTTTCTTAAGTGATGTTAGAACTTGCAATTTGAAGGAATTAAGTTAGAACCCAAACCATAGACAGTCTAACGGTCAGTTGTCTGATTTTGTCAACTTTGGCGAGAATGGCTGATCAATCGCTCGATCGACCTGCTTCAAAAGATCCTCTAACGTTGACGTGTTCTCTAATACAACATCGGCTCGATCGCGCTTTTCGGCAATCGCCATTTGGCTGCTAATTCTTGCGTTTGCTTGCTCTAGACTCAATGATTCACGCTGCATTAAACGCTGAATCTGTTGATCTAGCGAACACGAAACTACCCATATCTCCGTAATCAGATCCGTCATTTGGGCTTCAAACAGCAGCGGGATCACCATCACGATCGTTCGATGTGAGCGTTGAATCAGTCCGTCTCGATCTCGACTCAACGCTTGCCGCACATAGGGATGAATCTGCTGATCGAGCCAGGTGCGTTCTAACGGCTGGGTGAAAATAATCTCCCCAAGTTGGCGACGATCGAGGGTTCCATCTGGCAGCAGAATTTTAGATTGGTAGCGATTCACGATTGTGTTGAGGACGATCGATCCAGGCTGCACGGCTTCTCTCGCATAAATATCAGCGTCTAAAATGGGCAACTGATAAGTTTTAGCGAGATAGTCGGAAATCGTTGTCTTGCCCATGCCGATGCCGCCCGTTAGACCAATAATTCGTCGAGACGGGGCTTGGCTCATGACCCTAATCCTTGTAGTCTTTCGACAAATTCCTTTCTAGTGTAAAGTGCAGGCTCTAACGTCGGTCGATCGCTATGCGAGTCTTTTCTCATGCTCTGATTTTGGTTGGAGTCGTCTTTTTGGGGGCGATGCTGAGGTTTTGGAATCTAGACGCTAAATCCGTTTGGATGGATGAAGTGATTACGGCACTCTTTAGTTTGGGGCGGAGTTATCTTGATGTTCCGTTAGAAACAGCTTTTTCTCTGTCGGCGCTGGATCAACTTTTTACTCTCAAGCCGACCACCTGCGCGGTGATCGCTCAAACTGTTTCGACTCAATCGGTGCATCCGCCCCTGTTTTTTTGCTGGCTGCACGATTGGCTGAGTCGGCTGCAACCCCTTGATCAAACCTGGGTGTGGAAACTGCGATCGCTCCCCGCTCTGGCAGGAGTTGGGGTAATCTTCGCCATTTATTATCTGAATCGAATTGCTTTTTCAAAATCTGCGGGGTTAGCAGGCGCGATCGTCATGGCGGTGTCTCCTTTCGCCGTTTACCTCTCTCAAGAAGCCCGTCATTACACAGTGCCCATGCTGCTGCTGAGTCTGGCACTGGTGGGAATGATTCGCATTCAGCAAGATTTTCGACAGCAGCGACTGCAACTTGGTGTGTGGCTCGGCTGGATCGCTGTTAATAGTGTAGGTTTCTACGTCCACTATTTTTTTATTTTGGCGACGATCGCCCAACTTTTAACCCTGGTCGTCCTACCCCTCAAATTTCAATTCTCAAACTTTAAAGCTCCTATATCTTTCTATCGTCATACCTGGCTGACGCTCCTCTTCGCCGTGGGTGGAATTGGGCTGATTTATTCGCCCTGGATGCCGACTTTTTTAAGTCATTTGAGCCGTCCCGAAACCGACTGGTTAACGCCCTCTCAATCCGGTTGGTTGACCGTGATAGCGCCGTTCTATCAGCTATTGGCGGGCTGGGTGTTGATGACGATCGCCCTTCCCGTCGAAAATCAGCCGCTCTGGATCGTGATTCCATCGGCGTTGATCATGCTGCTGTTTAGCGGCTGGCTGACCTGGCAAGTGCTAAGAGGACTGCAAAAACTTTGGCGAACGTCAGAAACGCACTGGGAAACCCTGACGTTAGCTAGCTTTATCGGCTGGGTGTTAATCGAGTTTTTGGCGATCGTCTACTTATTCCACAAAGATCTAACTCAAGTCCCTCGCTATAACTTTATCTATTACCCGGCGGTTTGTGCCTTAGTGGGCGCGAGTTTATGGAGCGTGGCAGCCGAGGGTAAATTTGTGGATGTGGCACTGCCATCCAAACGCGATCGCTCGTGGCTCAAAACTCTCATTCCGGTCGTGCTGTTTGGGTTGTTGAGCTGTGGATTTGTGGTGTCCGATCGCGTTTTTCTCAAACCTTATCAGCCCCAGCAGGTGGCAAGAACGATGCAGTCAACCGCGCCTGAATCGACGATCGTAGTGATGGCGCATCAAGATCTGCAAGACATTGCTTTGGGGTTAAGCTTTGCCCTGCCGCTGTTGGAGAATAATTCTCAAACCAGGTTTGCGTTTTTGGATCGATCGCAGGGTTATGAACAAGTTTGGGAGAATCTGAGAAGCCCCAAAATTAGCGATGCTGCGCCCCAAAATCTCTGGATTATTGCACCCGGTTTGAGGGGAAGAGATTTCCCCCAACAGCTTTCTTTAAGTCGATCGGTCTGCAACCGTGATCCCGATCGATATTACCGATTGGGCGTTCCCTATCAGGGCTATCGGTGCTGAGGAATGTGGATTTATTAAGGGGCAACTTCTGGGACTCAACTAGAGTGTAGATAAGGTCGTTGGTTGCTCCGTTTGAGTCGGCTTGTGCCCCCCAAATCCCCCAAAATGGGGGACTTTGAAACCAAGATTCTCGGTTTCAAAGTCCCCCATTTTGGGGGATTTAGGGGGCGAAAATCTCAGCCATGACGAATCAAGAATTTAATGACAAGATTGATAGATTATTTAACCCACGATCATAAGCGAATCTATTCATCAATCTGCCAAAGCTCTTTTGTATAGTCTTCATCCAGCACCTTTTTAGGACGCATCACTAACACCACTCGACCCAATAGCGGCACGTCAGGAGATTCGGCAAACCAGCGTAGCTGCAACTGCTCGGCTTCTGCGATCACAAAATAGCTTTGGTCATTCCACTGACGCTGGGCACGATCGACGACAATCACGACTTCTCCGATCGCACCAGGTAAGGGAGCAGGAAGCTGATCGCTGTCACCCAAAAGCACGATCGGGTCTTCTGCCGTGCGAATCACTTGCCATCCCGGAATGGGCACCCATGCCCCCGTTCCAGAAAACTGCACGAGTTGGAATGCTCCGGTTTCTTCGACGATCGGAACCGCTTGCAAATCTGCTTTGGTGAGCGGCAACTTGCCGACCACGGGCAGAATTCGGGGCAAATCCTCATCTTCTAGTCGATAAACAGGCAAGCCCGGAGCCGGACGCGCCGCGGTGACGGTGAAATCGGTCAACAGTTGCTCGATCTTCTTACGAGCTGTCGCACTGTGAGCAAACCTTAACCCTTTGGCAATCAGAATCGATCGCACCTGCAAATCACTTTTCTCTCTCGCACTCTTCCAGACTTGCAAAGCCACTGCATCCCCCGGATGATCCGTAAACTCCTCTGGCGGTTTAAACCGAGAAATATCTTTGACCGCACGAGCAACTTCTCGCGCTTCATCCACGTCTAGCCCTTTTTCAACCACAAAGGTTGCGACAGCCGCCCGTTCAGCTTGGGTGAGAATGCGTAACTCGTAAAGAGAATCACTGCCTTTTTGCCGAAAATGAGTTTGCACCGCTTCGGGCACACCCACGCTGAGCACAGAAGCATAGACTTGAGATGCAACGATGATTTGATTTTGCTGAATCGGCTCAAACCCCGTGCCTTCAAAAATCGCCTGGGGGCTATAGCCTGCTTTCTGCAACGCTTGACAGGCTTGACCCCACTCAACCCAACCGCCTTCTTTGCGACGCAGCGATTTTAATAGGGCTTCGGCATCGACTTCGGTTTGAGCCGTCTCACGATCAGAATTAGGCAACTCTTGGGGTGTCTCAGTCATAAGCCTCGAACGTCTCTCAATTCTGCGGGCGATACATTTATCAGCTTACCAAAATTGATCAGTTGCTTGACTAGATGATTGGGGTTACGCCATGATAATATGCTCAATGAGGGGTTATAGCTCAGTTGGTAGAGCGCTGCAATGGCATTGCAGAGGTCAGCGGTTCGAACCCGCTTAGCTCCATTTTTGTGTCAGAGTAGCTTTTGGTACGCTATTGTGATTGGAAGCATAGGTTTGCCGAAACGGTAACACTATGCTTCCAATTCACTTTGGCAAAACTATGCTTCCAATTTCTGCTAACACCTTTCCCCGTTGGCTTCTATAGCTTTTGCAAAAAGTGAAGTTATCTTGACTCAAACCCCTTCCACTACTTTAACGATGGTAGAAGGGGTTCTTTCGTAAGATTTTGTTTTTTCAAGAAGACGATGAACTATCCAACTACTGAGAAATTTTCTACTGTAGATCACTCACCTGGTTCAGCTTCTAGCCCAACTTCTTGCCTTGCTTCACGGAAAGCTTTCCGAACTTCTTTGTATCTAAGGAAACTTGGTCTAGTTAACGATTCTGCGAGCCGACCTTCCGAAGGGTAAACACCTTTTTCATACAGCTCCAAAACAGCCTGACGTACCTCTTGGCAACAGTGAGCGATCGCTTCAAGCTTACTTGCTTGCCTTTGATTTAGGTATTTTGCCGCAACAGCATGGCATAGCTCAGGCAAATGCTTGACTATCGTCCTGCGATCTCGACCCAAAGTTCTAGCAACTTGTTCCAAAGAAGGATATGGTTGCTCATTGCTACTCAGAACTCCTTCCAGATGGAGCTTTATTTCTTGTAAATCTAAAGGTTTAGCATTTGCTCTTGAAGCAGATTGTTTTTCTATTGGTAGAAGTTTTATTTCCTGGTATTGCTCTAATGAAATATCTCCTAAGTAGACAGACCTAATTAAATGTAAGATGCCGCAAACCGCCCTCACCCTAAATCCCTCTCCCTAGGGAGAGGGACTTTGAATCTTG
>JAYVFW010000310.1:0-3867 GCA_043772715.1 Phormidesmis sp.
AGGCGCGGTCGCTTCAGCCGCAGGCAGTGATGGCACCTTGACTTCAGAAACGTGGGGCACTGGCGGCAATCTGCGAGCAGAAAACAATTCTCTCCAAGCGTGCCAGGTTTGGATCAGTGACTCAGACCAGATACAGTCACGCAAAACATAGCCACCTTTATAAGGAGCCTCAATCACATGAATCGCAAAGTGACTGACCTCAGTGGCACGAAGCCGTTCGATCGCAAGACTTAAACAAGGAATTTCAGACAAAGCCATTCACAACCACAACCCATCCCAACTTATTAAATGGTAGTTGAATCACCCATTTCGTGAAGACCATGAACCATGACACCCAGTGTTTCATTAGTTTACCGAGCTTCGCCGAAGTTTGCGCCTTAAATCCTACGAATGGCTCAAGGCGTAGGTGAAGGACTGCCCGACGTGACCGGAGGCGCACATTGACCTAATTGAGCAGGTTTGAGACTCAGATTTTGGGTGACAAAAGGCACGATCGTGCGTTCTTCTTGCCAACCAAAGTCTCCGGGCTTCGCCGCATTAGCAACTTTACTGCCGCTGGGCACCGAGCAAACTTCGAGCTTTACCCACGAAATGCGGTCTTCAGTCGCCTGCTGGTTCACCACTCGGGCGATCGTTCCTGGCACTACGCCGCTGATCGTTTGATCTGACGCAGGCGGCACCGCAGCATTAGGCTGACGAACCAGTGAGAACAGCACAGGAGATTGAGGATTGCTATTAGGAGTAGGACGGTCAAGCTGAATCACCATTCTTGCTTCTAGAGCAGAATTGGGTGAATTAGATGGGTTTGGCGGATTGGGTGAAAGGGTGACGGTCGGAATCGGAGTCGGAAATGAACTGGTCGGCGGCAGATTAACTGGATTCAACGCCACCCGAATCTCGGGCACTAGCAAAACTAACAGTCCGCCGATGCCAAGCAGTGCCAACAACATCACCAACAGGGGCAAAAATCGGAAAGACGATCGCGGTGGCTGAATAATTTGGGTCTTCAAGGTGGAGGGTTGAGACGGTAACTCTTCTAAAGACTCGGCTGACCGCGATCGGGGAGATAAAAGCGACGGTTCAGAAATTCGTGAAGTAGCACGATCCCAATCGATCTGCAAAGGAGCGATCGCGGTTTGATTCTGCGTTACCTGACAGTAAACTAAGCCAACGGTGACGTTATCATGTCCATTTCGAGTGTTGGCAATCTCGACTAATCGACGGCTAGCGGTTGCTAGATCGACGGTGCCGTTTAAAATGGGGACAATTTCATCTTCCCAGCATTCATCGACGCGATCGTGGTCACTTAACCCATCTGAGCAGAGCAAAAAGACACAATCTTCGTCTAAAACAAAGCGCTGCACCGTCGGATGGAGAAAGTTAGAACCACTCATGCCCAACGCCTGCACAAGAGAGCCAGAGGCAGGTTGTTGCAGAGCATCTCGATAAAGGGCATACCCTAACCGGACTTCTCTCGACGCAACATCATCATCCAAAGTCACCTGATAGCAGCCTGTGCGGGTAATTCGATAAGCGCGGCTGTCTCCAACGTGGTTGACCAAAAGCTCATGGGCGTGAGCCAGTGCCATGACGACGGTCGTTCCCATTCGCTGGCGTTCTTGACGATGTTCTTGATCGTTACGCTGCGAAATTACGTCATTTGCAGCCAGGGCAGCTTGTTCTAGCCCCGCGACGAGAGTGGCTGCATCGGGTTCTGCTTTTGAGAGCAACGCTTCGGCTTGAGTTTGCAGAGTGGCGATCGCTAACCCCGATGCTACTTCTCCGCCTTCATGTCCGCCAATGCCATCACAGACAATCACGACAGGATTTGCAGCATTCGAGGCTCCAACCTTAAAAGAAAGGTGACTTCCACTCGCAGGATAGCAAGCGTCTTCATTACTCTGGCGGCTCGGACCTTGATCGGTAGATGTGGTAATTTGAATCGTTCTAGCTTGACCTTGACCATAATGAGTGACTCCCTGATCCAGTCGATCCAATAATTGATCAGCAGTTCTAATCTGCCCCTGGATCATTTGCTGACAGAGTTGAGTCAAAAAGTCTGAAATCGGATCAGCAGCGCTGGGTTGCCACTGTGCCCAAAACTGTCCCAACTGACTTAAATCAGGAGTTTCTTCGGGGTCAGGCTGCAAGTCTAACAATCGAACAAAAGAGGCATCCACTCGCAGCAAATCTGAGGTTAGCAGTGTAGAAACCACGTTCTCTCGGCAAAACGGCTCCCACAATTGGGCGATTTGCCAGAGCCAGTTAAGCTGACGTAACGGGTCACTCTCTGCCCAGAGGCTCGTCAATTTTGGCATCAGACTGCCTGCAAGTTCAGTTCCTGACTTGAGCTTTGCTCCGCCTGGATAAATCGCAGCATCTTCTAGCAACAGCAGTGTAGAAGCTGATCGCGCTACCGTCACCATTCCATAAATCTGCGGCACGTGCAGTCGAAATGGCGACAACCGCAAATAGACTTCCCAGCTAGCCGGAATCTCGGCTGGACTTTCAGGTGGAAACCCTGGTTTAGTATCCAGCAAGATTTGACTCGTTTTGAGCAGATAGCGATCGCCCACCAACTCTCCAGG
The DNA here is from genome assembly GCA_043772715.1 of Phormidesmis sp. Lineage (GTDB taxonomy): Bacteria > Cyanobacteriota > Cyanobacteriia > Leptolyngbyales > Leptolyngbyaceae > Phormidesmis_A. The sequence continues at coordinate 2,589 of JAYVFW010000310.1, forward strand.
CGTAAATTTATCTAACCCAGACCCCACCGCCCACAAATATCGCTTAATCAGCGGCGATCGGCACTTATGACAAAACTGATGGCTTTCTAGATTGAGAGCCTGACAGAAAAATTTAGGGCACTGAAGAATGGGTAGGTCGTTTTGCATTGAGGGTGATGGGTGGTGTTGTCTTGCAGTTTGGCTCGACGGTTCACCTAAAGACGGTTCTTGACACCCTCCATGTTAAACGCAAGCCTTTCACGCTTGACCAACAACCCTCTAGAATTAAGTCAGAATAAGTACATATACACAGTCTAGGAACAAATTATATGGCGCACAGCGAATCTCAAGCGCAGGCACCGCTCTCCGATCGGGAACTGCAAGTGATTGAGTTAGTAGCTGCTGGCTTAACTAACCAGGATATTGCTGCCAAGCTAGACATCAGCAAGCGCACGGTTGATAACCACATCAGCAACATCTTGACCAAGACTAAAACAGATAATCGGGTGGCTCTTGTGCGCTGGGCGTTGCAGTGGGGCAAAGTTTGTCTTGATGAAGTAAATTGCTGCGTTTTGCCTCCTTACCGAGAAAACGGCACGGCTCGCTAGATGAGACAATTTTGAGGAAGTGTCTCATCTAGGAGCGTTGGAGTTGAAATATCAAGTTCAATGTTCGGGGTTGCCGTTGGCAGTTTATCGAGAAGTTGCCGCGCATTTGTCCCAGGTTGACGGAGTGAAAACCGGATTGGTGTCACAGCGATCGCAGCAGTTTGACTATAACCAGAGTCAGATCGAGAGTTTGTGGATTCAGGTTTTAGACTCCGCAACCTCGGCTTCTCAAGCGCGAGTCGAGCAGATTTTGGCTTACTATGGCGATCGCTATGGTGCCTGGGAAGACGTTCAGACAGAATAGAAGTTTCAATATTTTTTCAACTAAGATTCATGAGTTCAATTCAAGCCAGCCGGGGAACGCGCGATATCTTGCCCGATGAGGTGAGTGATTGGCAACGAGTCGAAGCGATCGCGCGTGAGATTTTGGTGCGGGCTGCCTACCAAGAAATTCGTACGCCAATCTTTGAGCAAACCGCTTTATTTGAGCGCGGCATGGGCGAGGCGACCGATGTTGTCAACAAAGAGATGTACACCTTTAAAGATCGCGGCGATCGCTCCCTCACCATTCGACCTGAAGGCACGGCTGGAGTGGCGCGATCCTACATCGAGCATAACCTCCATGCTCAAGGCGGCGTGCAGCGCCTCTGGTATGTGGGGGCAATGTTTCGCTATGAGCGCCCCCAAGCGGG
>JAYVFW010000311.1:0-3860 GCA_043772715.1 Phormidesmis sp.
CAAAGTTAGCTTTGCCTCTGACTTTGATAATAAGATCCCGTCCACGGTTGAATCAGGGTTTGAGGCTTAAAACCTGCTCAAATTTTGTCCGGAGTATTGGATAACCAGACACCTTATCGGTAATCCGTTTTGAAACCGCTTCCTTGGCGGTATCGTATATACTATCGGCTGGATACTTGTCTGGCTGATATTCGGCGGCACCACCTGCGATTTCTGTAAGTTCTTGAGCTGATAGCTCTTGTGGTTTAGGTTGCTTTTTGTTGTCCATTAGAATTGTTCTCCTTGCTATTTTATGAGTCGTTGTGTTTAGTCTGAACCCTCGATCGCCGCCGCATCTCCCAGCAATCCACTTAGAGCCTCAAGGTCTGCTGCACTGGCATCAGTGATCAGAATTTGCAGCCCGGCAGATTCGATGTTTTCTGCTGCGAACGTAGACTTTGAGGAACCGCCCCCAGTCTCTTGCGACGTTGATATATTGGTCTGTCGGAAAAAAGCGGCATTCAGACGGATATTGAAGCCGCCTGCCACGTCCTCTAATGCCTCATCGGACAACTCGATAGCATCGGTAGGCTTAATTTGGTCATCTGACATAGGGGTTTCTCCTGAATGGGGGTATCGGTTAGATAGGGGCACGGTTGCCATGCCCCCATGAGAGTTTGTTTAGGAAACTACCTCTCGATTCCGATCGTGGGGTTAGTTGCCCGTTTCGGTCACTTCAAAGATGGCAGCTTTAAAGTCATCGGTTTCCTGGATGTTGGTGCTGCGAACCCCGTTACGGTCTGCCGATAAGGTACTGACCTGAAAGTCTTGTAGTTCTGCGGTAAATGCTGCGGCTTCGCGACGGGCACCGCCTGCAACTAGGTCGAGATCTTCAGAAGACAGTTCCACTGTGATGTGTGATTCTGATGTCATGGTCATTCTCCTTGTGATGTATTGGTGTGTGATGTATTGGTGTAGATAAGGTTGAAAAGACAGACTTTAGTTGCCCGTTTCGGTCACTTCAAAAATGGCAGATTTAAAGTCGTCGGTTTCTTGAATGTTGGCGCTGCTAACACCGCCACGATTAGAATCGAGGGTACTTAATTGAAAGTCAGTGAGTTCTTGGGTTGCAGCAGCCGCAGCTCGTCTTGCGCCACCAGCAACGAGATCGAGATCTTCAGAAGACAGTTCTTGAGATTGGATAGGGTCGATGGAATTCATTTTTGTTCTCCTTAAAGTGTGGTTAGTTTACGATCGGTCAAGAATTTGAGCAGAGAGGATTTACCTTGAAAAAGCACCTCTCTATCTGGGTTGCGATTAGGGTCTGCCCGTTTCGGTCGCTTCGATAATGGCAGCTTTAAAGTCATCGGTTTCCTGAATGTTGGCGCTGCTAACACCGCCACGATTAGAATCGAGGGAACTCAATTGGAAGTCAGTGAGTTCTTGAGTTTCAGCAGCCGCAAATCGTTTTGCTCCACCAGCAACGAGATCGAGATCTTCAGAAGACAGTTCCATTGGGTTGTTGTTCTCAGACATGATGTGTTTCTCCTTGTGTGTTTGTGTGTGTTGGCTCAAACAGAGTTGTGATTGAGTGAATCGCTTCATTCGTTTCCTGCTTGATGTCCCTAGAATACGAATTCGAGGCAGGGATGCACATCTGAAAAACGTCTAGGATTCGGTCTAAGCGAAGTATATAGAGGCGGTCTAACTTTCGCTGCACACGGTTAAACCACACCCCGGACTTTGGTTGTAGGCGATCGCTGCTCACTCCCACCAAAGTGATGAATTAGCTCTCAATGTGGTGCTTCCAGTGCATATCGCAGTATGAATGAACGTATAAGCGTTAGTGAACTATCAGAACTAATCTCGATCGGTAACAGACTATTAAGACGATTGCCGAGAGATTTTAAGCCCAATCATTTATGAGTATCCGTAAATTTTCAGCAGTGTTGTAAATACCAACGGGAACGACAATGTTTAATCGATTCAAATTGGCAACCAAATTTACTTTACTTCTATCACTGGTGTTTGTTGGTGCGATCGTCATTAGTGGTGTTTTGTTATCTCATGCCCTTGAGCAAAAAGCCGAGTCTGAAATCGGCTATCGCAGCCAAATGTTGGCAGAAACGATGAACTCAGTACGCGCTTTCACAAGCTCTCACATTAGCCCTCTCTTGATGCCGATGGTAGACGCTCAAGCCACATTTATTCCCGAAGTCATTCCTAGCTACACCGTCAGAGAAGTCTTTGAGAGTTTTCGCAAAAATGCAGACTATAAAGACTTCTTCTATAAAGATGCGCTGCTAAACCCAACCAATTTGCGAGATAAAGCCGATGAATTTGAGGCGAATCTCACGAAACGATTTAACAGCGAATCGGGGCTGAAAAATATATCTGGGTTTCGCGACTCGGTAGGCGAAAAGATGTTTTATAGCGCTCGCCCATTTTCAGTCAAAAACGCCACCTGTTTGCGCTGTCACAGCACACCAGAAGCCGCTCCAAAAAGCCATATCGCCAGCTATGGCTCAGAAAATGGCTTTGGCTGGAAACTCAATGAAGTGTTAGGCAGCCAAATCATTTACGTTCCTGCTAGCAAAGTCTTTGATGATGCTAATCGTGCATCTTTTCTGATCATTGGTATATTCGTAGGCATTTTCGCGCTAGTCATTTTACTGATTAACTATTTGCTCAAGCGCAACGTGCTGCAACCGATTAAACCCATGGCTCAACTCGCCCAAAAAATCAGTATGGACGAAATTAGCGCTGAGGAAGCGGCAGAGTTTGAGCATGGAAAACTTGCCACGATCGTCAAGCGAAACGATGAGTTAGGACAATTGGGGCGAGTGTTCCAACGCATGGTGCAGGAAATTTATGCTCGTGAACAACAACTCAGACAACAGTTGCAAAAACTTCGTCTTGAAATTGACGACACTAAGCGAGCGCGTCAAGTTGCTGAAATCGCTGAATCAGAATCATTTCAAAAATTGCAGGAGGAGGCAAGAGCTATGAGAAAAAAGCGAGATACTGTGGACGAATAATTATTGTTTGAGTTAGTCTAACCAGTCGTTTCACCCTTGAGGATTTATCGTGTCTGAAATAATCTCGGTTCATTCGTTTCGTGGCGGAACTGGTAAATCAAACGTTACCAGTAACCTCGCTACGCTGATCGCTCGTTCTGGTCGGCGAGTTGGAGTCATTGACACCGACATCCAATCGCCCGGAATTCACGTTTTATTTGGGTTAGAAGAAGATCAAATGCGCTATACCCTCAACGATTATTTATGGGGACGTTGCGTGATCGAAGAAGCCGTTTACGATGTCAGCGCAGTTTTGAAGCAAAAACAATCCTTTTTTGGTCGTCAGGGCAGCATTCATCTCATTCCTTCTAGCATTCGCATGAGTGACATCTCTCGCATTTTGCGCGAAGGCTATGACGCACGGCTACTGAATGACGGATTGCATAATTTAGTTCGGCGCTTGAAGTTAGATTATTTGTTGATTGATACACATCCCGGCATTAACGAAGAAACGCTGCTGTCTATTATTCTCTCTGATACGCTGGTGCTGATTCTTCGTCCAGACAAGCAAGATTATCAAGGCACCGCTGTCGCGATCGACGTGGCTCGCAAATTAGAAGTGCCAAAGATGTTGCTCGTCGTTAACAAAGCACTGCCAACTCTCAACTTTAAAGAGTTGCGGCAACGGGTGCAGAATACCTACGAAACCCCTGTAGCGGGCATTTTGCCAGTCTGTAACGAGATGTTTGATTTGGGGAGTAGCGGCATCTTCTGTCTGCGATATCCCGATCATCCCTGGACTCAAGAGGTAACTGCGATCGCTAAACAAATCATGGGTTCTGGCGCAAAACTACTCGCCTAATA
>JAYVFW010000312.1:0-11523 GCA_043772715.1 Phormidesmis sp.
CCATTCGGGATGCGCTTCATGCTCAAGTACGCGAACAAGTCAAAAAAAACCGAAGTGGACCAGACTGCTCCTGATTGACTCGCAAGCCGTGAAGAATACCTGTAATGCCAGCGTGGACTCCAAAGGCTTCTGTTTTTACAAATCGACGAATGGGATTAAACGCCATCTCGCAGTCGATACCTTGGGGTTTCCCTTCTTCACCCACTGCACGAAAGCCAATGTCTCGGATGACCAAGGATTAATTGAAATGCTGGAACTCAACCTTGAGTACTTCCAGTCAAAGCCCGTAAACATTCCCAAGATTACAATCCTCTTAGACCACGGCTACCACCCCGATACTCTCACCACCGCATTAAAGCTGATCTATCCCCAGATCATGACGAAGATTCGGTTTGAACTCTCCCCTAAGCCCTCGAAAGCCGAGAAACAAGCACAAGGGAAGTCGGGCTTTGTTCCCGTAGCATTTCGCTGGGTAGTAGAGCGCACAGCCCTGAAGGAGGGTTTCCCTCCGTAGGGGACTGGGTAAGAGAGCGCTCAAATGCTTGGATGGAGCGTTGTAAAAGCTTGCTTAAGAACTTTGAGAGAACCTTGGACAATGCGACCGCCAAGGTCAATCTTTGCTTTATTCGACTCATGCTCAAACGATTAGCCCTGAACTAGATCTCAAATGGGTTCTATACGGTCGGTGTGCAACAGGATTGTCATGCTTCGCCCTCATCTGCATCCCAGTCTATATCTTCTAGCATTTTCAAGAGTAGATCGATAAATACAATGATTGCCCCACCTATCTCTGGACTTGGATCGACAATGCGGTGTGCATATGAATTGCGAAAAACAGACATCATACCTGAATATAGATCTCGATAAGCTTTAAGCTTTTTCTCTTCAAGTTTTCCACTCAGCACTGGATTCTTGCTAGCAAAAATAATATTAACAATGCCTTCACCTGTTGCATCTGGGTTAATAGCCTCCGTTTTGCCAAGTTTTCGCAAACGTTCTTCTAAAACAACCGTTGCTATCCGAACTGCTTTATCCCATGCTTTAGGATCTATACCGCCCGCACTTAACGAGAGACGACATCTAGCCCATAATTCAGTATCTAAATGACCTATTTCAGTCAAAGGAATTAAATGAGGAATTGCAGACAAGTCAGGTGCACCAAAGTTAGAATCAATTGCTTCAAAAGCTCGACTGGTAAGGGCACACCTATATTGGTCTTCACGCTTTTGAGAACAAGTTAAACAGCCATTTTCCTCTAGTGCGTCGAGAGTTATCTTTTTTATCTCAGGGACATGACCTTGGTATCCTACAAGACTTGTTCCTTGCATATCCCAGATAGCCCAAATCTCTTCTTCATTGAGGTTTTCAGCACGTACTTCTGAAACGATCCATTGCAAAAGCTTTTTCTGGGTATCGTTCAAACTGTAGGTTTGCATACTTAGACTACTAAACAATTTTTAGGCATTCATGCATAACAATTGATTATACAGAAACTTTCCGCATATCCTCCTGATTTAGCGAGATACCCGAAACTTTCCGTGCATCTCCTCACACTCCCCCCAGAAACGATCGCGATCCCCTCAAAAAATTAACATCCCAAAACACAAAAAACTCTTGTACAATACACCGCAGTGATGAAGTTGTGCCCCGAAATCTGATTTGCGAGATCAGACTCCGAGGACTTCCATCCCTAGTTAATACCACTAACTCAGGAGGCGTTCATGATTGTACACCGTCGGCTTTGCTATGGGATCTTGAAAGGCTGGAATCAAGATCCTGCATACGTCTTTCACCTCAACAAAGTTTCTGAGAAATCAGAGTTTTTGTCCTCTTTAGCTTAACTAAGGGGACAAAAAACATGGGAGTTAGGACTGTGATTCCTAGCTCGATTTCGTTTACCGTTGAGTTGCGTTGCTCAACCGAAAAACGTTATCGAGTTAGTGTGACTTTGGATTTGCAAGAGCGTTATATCTTCCTTTCGTCTGGCATTCTCGTGAATGTGAGCGATTCTATTGAAGAGTTTGTTTCACAACTGAGTGAGATTGCGTCTAATCAACTAGCATTGTTCAAATGGGATGGCACCAGTGACTTGACGACTGAATATCAAATTGTTCGAGTGTTGCCCGGCTATCAGATTGAACGTTCTTTAGTGAAATTCAACATTGTTCTGGGTAATGGTTCACTAATTCAAGTAGAGGAGTTGCATAATAGAACAACTATTCAACTGTAGGAAGTTGGGGCTAGGGAGTCGTCAATATCCTCTTTTGGAGACGCTCCCTAACTATTGACCCAAGGGCGCACCGTCGTCGTGCCCTAGACTGTGCATAACAAAGAGTTAACGAATGGTTTGATTGGCAAAAAAGCCCAAACCAAAGAGCGTCGCCGCCACACCGCTCAGAATCGCCATCATTCCGGCGGGCATAAAGGCACGAGTCTTCAGAAATCGCACGACAAAGACCACCAGCAACAGCGCGGCAATTAAAGCCGCGATCGCAAACCGCATCACCGGGGGTTGCAAGACCGCGATCGCAAGTGCTGCTCCACTTCCCAAACCAGCGATCAGCGAGATTTTGCTTTTAGACTTGGTGTAGCCAATAATGCCGCCGATCGTCACCAATGCTGCATAAACTGGAACTAACCACGTCGCGACATTAATCAGAGAAAGCGTATCCATTGTTTGTCCTTCCATCTATGCGTCTCCAAACCATTCCTGTGGTCGATCTACAAGATTTTCTCTCTGATTCGCCCCCGCGACAGCAAAGTTTTGTGTCAACGATGGGGTCTGCATTAGAAGACATCGGATTTTTTGCGGTGATCAATCACGGTGTTGACTCCACGCTGATCCAGTCTGCCTATCAGGTTGCTCAAACTTTTTTTGAGCTTCCAGAAGCGGTGAAGCGACGCTATGAAGACCCGAAGCTTAACGGACAGAGAGGCTTTACGCGCTTTGGTCGAGAACACGCGAAGGATCATCCCGTCCCCGATCTCAAAGAATTTTGGCACGTTGGCGAGTCAAAGTTGCCGAACCTGTATCCCGCCGAAGTGCCACAGTTTGCCCCGACTCTAAACGAACTGCATACCCAACTTGCAGCCTGTGCTGCCAAACTGCTAGAAGCCTGTGCGCTGTATTTAGGAGAGCCGAGAAATCTGCTACGAGAAATGACGATCGGCGGTGACACAATTTTGCGCGTGATTCACTATCCGCCAGTGGAGATCGACGCACACCCAGCCAGTTTACGATCGGCTCCCCACGAAGACATCAATCTGATCACGTTGTTGTGTGAAGCCACCGCAGACGGGCTAGAACTTCGGCAACGAGATGGCTTGTGGCGACCGATTCACGCTCTCGAAGGTCAAATTATTGTCGATAGTGGCGATATGCTTCAGCAATTGACGAATGGATTGCTCAAAAGCACAACTCATCGAGTCGTCAATCCTGACAGCGATCGCGATCGTCGCTTCTCAATGCCTTATTTTGTCCATCCCAAAGCCGAAGCAGACTTAACACCTTTGCCTAGCTGCATTGCCAAAACCGGAGGCTATGCAACCTTTCCTCCGATTACGGCAGGCGCTTATCTTCAACAAAGGCTCCAGGAAATAGGACTTATATAGTGAGTTCCAGTTTTCCACTGACTGTCATTGGTGACTGCCCTCCTGCGATCGCAACATCTGAACCGCTCTACCCAAATCGGTCTCTCCAACGAGAATACAGCGTTTTAGCAAGTCCAAGTCTAGAGCCTCCAACCCTGGTAGCTCACTCCGATTGATGCGTTGATAGCCATCCTGTCTCAGGTGATAGAGCGCCAATGTGCCGTCTTCCCAAAACCACACCTCAGAAACGCCTAACGCACCGTATTTAGAAAGTTTGGCAGCATTGCCACTGGTGAAGACGACTTCGATCGCGAGATCGGGAATGGGTTTCTGCTGCCCAATCCAGTAAGACTGATCTGCCTGTGCAGATACTTCACCCTCTCGCTCTTGAGTTTTGTCACCCGTCGGTTTGAATGGAATGCCTCGATCAATCAGAAAGGTGACGATCAGATAGCCGATCACCTGCGTAAATGTGGCGTGGTCTTCACCGGGCATGAGGATCTCGATCGTTCCGTTGTAATAAATCAGCTTTGCGCGCGAGATTTCTTCATACCCTTTTTGGAGGTGTTTGAAATGCTCCCACGTTCCCTGTAGAACGATTCGCTGGTCTGTAGATTTGGTGAGTGTTTGCGTCATTGGCGTTAGCTCCGCTCCTTGTAGAGTTCGTCCTATTTACCCTTGCTCTCCGCCTGTCTTTGATCCCGGCTTCATCCACCTGCGGCAAAGCTTGCCATCACCAATACGGATAGTAAAATACCGGGAGACAGCATTAAAGCCAGCATCAATAAATCGTGGGTTGTCATGGCAGTTTTCTCCTGTGAAGGTGCGATCGTAAACGTTAAACCTGATGACTGTGTATCAGCACTGCCCATCAAAGCTTCTTTCATGGTAGTTAAGTTAACAGGGTTTTCTCCTCACTTGAGTTGAGAAAATCTGAAGATTCGACGATCGTCCTTGATCAAAAACCGTCTATGTCAGTTGTCGTTGCCCAAAACCCCTCAATAGAGCGAGCATCTCACCATGAATCACTTCTCTTTCGACGAGTTGCAGAGAAAAGACCTGTTCATTGCGCTGGGTCTTTGGGTGACTGTGGAATTTGTTAGTTTTGTCTTCTTTCCTGCCGTAGCGCTGATCACTCCGGGCGATCGACTCAGAACATGGTTTTTGATCAGCGTGCCGTTGGGGTTAGGCGGCGCATTGTTGATTAGTGCCAGTTCTCGATTTGTGGCAATGTCGCACGATCGCTCCGCCGGAAACACCAAAACGCTCTTCCTCTTTTTAGGGCAGTTTGGCGGCTGGATTGGGCTATTAGGCATCTTGTTTCCGTTTTTTATGGTGTGTTCGGAGTTTTTCGCAAACCTAAAACTTTAAGATCCGAAACTTATGGCAAGTCTGAGTCAGGCGCTAAAAGAGTGGGCGATCGCAGTCGATGAACTAGAAACTGGAAGGACGATCGTGTTGCTGCGAAAAGGCGGCATTCGCGAACAGGGACGCTTTTCTGTCGAGCAGACTCAAGTGTTGCTCTACCCAACTTATGAGCACCAGCAACCCCATTTATTAAAAGATGATCTCCAAGCCAGGGTGAACACAGTGCCGTCGGGCTGGCATCCTGAAACGGTGCAGCTTAGTTCAGTGGCGGCGATTACCGATATTTTTCAAGTCAGCGAAGCGGCGGTTCTAGACTCGCTTTTACCGTTTCACATTTGGAACGTCCAGTTTGCCGCAGAGCGCTTTCAATGGAAGCCAAAATTACCGTTTTACATTCTGCTTTTGCGCGTGTCTAAGCTGTCACAAACCCACGTCATTCCTTATCAGAGTGAATATGGTGGGTGTCGATCGTGGATTGATTTAAAAGAGGCGATCCCTTTAGAGGGCGCGACACCCGTTTTGAACGACACAGCTTATTCAGACCAGGTTGAGAAGATTCGCGTTCTGCTGACAAATCCCTAACTTTTCTGACAGAATTTGTTGCAAAATCAACACTTGGCATTATCCTATGAACCAGGTTTGTTGAAGGCTTTCGCGCGACATGAAGAAAAAACCGCACAACGGGTTGGGCAAAGGGGTCTTTTATCTAGTCTCTCTTGCTGTCTGTTTGGATTCGGCTCCCGCTTGGGCTGCTCCTTTAACCGGGTGGCAATATGATCCCACTGCAAACCAGCTAGAAGTCACCTTAAAAGACGGCGTGCAGCCTCGTTATTTTCTGATGGCGCGACCCGCCCGCATTGTCTTAGATTTGCCCAACACCGAAGTGGGCAGCGTCCAGAGACAGCAAACCTATGAAGGAGCGGTGCGCCAAGTTCGGGTTTCCCAGATCAAACCAGGGTTAACGCGCATTGTGCTAGAGCTTTCGCCCGATGCGACCCTACTGCGGGGGCAAGCACAGCTTGAGCGAGTCGGCGATGCTGAACAATCTAGCGATCGCTGGGTGTTGCGTCCCTTATTAGCTCAAGCGGCAACTAGCCCGCCTGTTACAACTTCAAGCCTGCCGCCAACCGCAATTAATCAGGCTCCTCCAGTCGTTTATCCTCCGGGCATCTCGCCGACTCAGCCAGAAATCAGTGCGCCGCGTGAAGCCGATCGTGCCATCCCAGCCGTTTCAGACAAACCCATTTCAGATAAACCCATTGATATCGCGGTGTCCCGACCCACGGCGACTGCACCCCTCTCGACCAATCTACCGCCGACGAAGGTTCCTATAGGGGTGGCTGAACCGACCTCGCCTAAAATCACCAGTTCTCCGACTCCGCCATCACCCGAAAACTTTCCGCCGGGGATTGCCCCAAGTCTTGAACCGTCTGTAACCAAGCCAGCGTCTCCAGCCGTTTCTCCTCAAGTACCCATCTCAAACGGTGAGCCGTCTTCGAGAATTACTCAAAAGCCAGCGCCGAGTCTGCAACTTCCAGAAATCAATCCGAGTCTTGCAATTCCAGATTCTTTGCCGCCCGTCACGGTTCCTAGTTCTGCAATCGCCGCTCCATCGGTGAGTGTGCCACCGCTCAACCGTGCGCCTAGCGTTTCTAATTCTGCACCTGACCTGCCGCCTGCCGGATTCTCTAACCCAGCGACAGCCGTCTCAGTGCCGCCCTTAGAGTCAACTGCACTGCCAACGGCGATCGTTGACCGTCCAGTCAGATCGGGGCAAATCAACACGATCGAGTTTGGTCAACCTCTGCCCACGTTGCCAACATTGGAGCGATCGTCTCGGCAATCACCCGGATTGATCAGCTACAATTCTGGCGCGATCGTCCCGGCTGGCACGGTGTTGAGCTTGCGATATCCCGGCAACAAAGCGTTGTCACTGCAAGCCGATCAGCCTCGTCAAGAAGTCTTGGTGTTGCAAAATAGTTTGCGCGATCGGGCTGGCAATCTAATTGCCCCAGAAGGCACAGAAGTCTTAGGGAAGTTTGAAACGATCGGCGGCGGCAGTCGCTTTATTGCTCAAGCAATTTTACTTCGAGGGCAGAATGTGGCGATCGTGGCCCAATCAGAGGTGTTAGGCGGCGCTCGTAAAGTTTCTAACGATCGCTTGATCCGCAACTCAGGCATTGGGGCGGTGGCGGGTGCCATTTTAGGCGGGCTTTCTGGCGGCAATGTGGTTGGAGGAGCGGCAGCAGGGGCGGCGGTGACTTATGCGACGGCTCCTAAATCCGCCACGATTCAGCCAGGGCAGATTCTAGAGGTGCGGTTGACTGAAGATTTAAGGTAGCGTGCTGCCAAAGCTAAAGAACGATCGCAGGCATAAATTACTGGTCAGCGATGAATTTTAGCAGGGGCGCGGCATTGCCATGCTCTTATGGTGTGTGATTGATCCACAAGCCCTTAAACGATCGAAGGGACGTTACACACAACGTCCCTTCAAATGACAGCCCCATAATAGACTGATCAGAATTTCTCGTTTTCTGGTGGAGTCGCACCCGACCCTGGTACAGCGAGGAAGAGATTTTTCGCGCTATCGCTCTGATAGACACAATCAATTTTAGGATTGCTTTCTAAAGCACCGACATAGCTGAAGGTGTTCATGCGTTGACGGCAAGCACGAACTTGGTCAGGCGTAATCAAATTGCGTTGCTCTAGCACCTGCCAGCTAGAACTCCGCAACACGCATCCTGGTTGAGTGTTGGCCTGGGCAACATAGACCTTAAATGGGTTGAGCGTCACAAAAAAGCGGGTTTCTAACGAGATCGCACTCGCCCCATTTTGAATGCAGATTTCTGCATTGGGCGCTTTCGCGTCGATTTGCACGTTGCTAACTACGCTGGTGTCACTAGTCGAAGCCGTAGAGCTAAACCCGATGCCTACGCCAATGCCCAGAATAAAAATGCCCGCAATGATAAAGAGAGAGGTGTAGTTAAACGGCGTTTTTGGCTTACTCTGTTTGCCTTTATCGGGCGGAGTGTAAGCGTCATCATCTCTTTCGTAATCGTAGGAACTATTTTTGGGTCTGCGTTTCATGGTGACTTGGCAAATTGAGAAACTGTGCGAGAGCGGGGTATCACTCTTTTGTTTAACAGTATGACAAATCTTGATGCCAATTGACCGAGATTCTCACCTGCGATCGATGGGCGAAGATTAGCCAGCGATTAGCGGCTCAACCGACTCACCAGATTGGCAGAAATCGCGTATCCTAGACTCACCCTTGGGTTATTCTACACAGACGCGATTCTCTATTCTATGTCTGAAGCGCTTTTACAAAACCGCGACTATACGATCGTTGTCGCCAAAACTGCCGCCAATCTGCTTAAAACGCCACCTGGATATGAGCAGCGTTGGTTAGCCGCCCACGACGCGATCGTATCGCTGGCTCAACAATGCGAAGCCTTCGATCCTGATGGCATCACGGTTTATATCTCCTGCCGAGACGAAGCAGCCCTGTTTAAGCAATATAAGCAAGTGTTGCCCAACCAAGTCACCGCGATTTTGGACGCTCACTATCCGCCAGACTCGATCGATTTGCTCAACGTGCTGCAATCTGCCCTGGATGATTATTTCACTCGCAAGGCGGCTCGTCAGACAAAGCCCAACGGCGAGATGATTCTCGTGTTGATCGATGGAGAACCGCCCGATCGTATGGCGATCGCAAAACTGATTATTCACGCGACTGAAAAACTCGACCAAGACCAGGAACTCGGCATCGGCTTTCTTCAGCTTGGAGATGACTTTATTACCAAAGGGTTTCTCAACGCTTTAGATGAAAATCTCAGGTCAGCAGGTGCTAAATTTGACATCGTTCACACCCAGGCTTTTGCAGAAATCAAACCTGACACACTCACAAAATTTCTGCTCGACGTGCTGAATGATTGAACCCGACACAACCTGGTAAGCTGAAGGCGGAACTGAATCCTGCAACTACCGAGTGAAAACCCTATGGAGTGGCACGCATCAGATGCCCAAAGTCTCGCGATTATCGATCGCGAAATCGGCGACCACATTTTTTCGCCCGCAGAATATGAGATTGTCCGTCGGGTCATTTATTCGACCGCAGATTTTGAGTATCGATCGCTGATTCGATTTTCAGAATTGGCATTGCAATCGGGGGCAGCCGCCCTTGCTGCCCGGACGACGATCGTGGTCGATGTGCCCATGGTGCAGGTGGGTATCACGACCAATATTCAAAATACGTTTGCTAATCCTATCTATTGCAGCATGGAGGCGATTACTCGTCCCCAAAAAGAAAAGACTCGCGCGGCGTGGGGCATCGAAACGCTAGCAAGACGCTACCCTGAAGGAATTTTTGTGATCGGTCAGTCTCAAACCGCTCTCTCTGCCTTGGTAGAACTGATTGAATCTGAAGAAATCAAGCCTGCATTAGTGATCGGCACTCCTTCTGGATTTGTGGATGTCGAGGTGACCAAGGCTCGTCTTAACGATTCTCTGATTCCCCACATTCGCACTGAGGGGCGCAAAGGCAGCGCAGTTGTCGCCGCCGCGATCGTCAATAGTTTAGTCGATTTGGCGTGGCAAGCTTATGGGCGTGAAGGTAATGGCGTGGGCTGATGAGGCTCAAAAATCAGCGCTGCGACGGCTGCTCGATCGTCGCCCCGTTTTGCGAGGACGGCGACTTTTAGAGGCACTACTCTGCGTACGCCCCGATTTTTTGCGAGGGGGCTTTGCGTCATCTTCAACTCGTCTGCGTGGCTGATCGTCGTCAAGCCGATCGTCAAAATCGGGGTTCGCGTCTAATTTACGGCTCACTGCCTCAAATTCATCGCGCCGCAGATAGGGATAGTCACTGACCCACACCCCACATCGGGGCACAAAAATATCGGTGACTTTGGCAATTCGACTCAGATCAGGGCGATTGGAGAGCACTACCATTTCTGCGATGTCACCGATCGCGATCGCTTGATGTTCTCGTTTGATCGGCACCTGTAGCTCTTCTATAAACCCAGATTCGTCTTCGACAATTAGATTCAGCTTGCGCTCTCGGTTTTCGACTACGACTAACTCGCCGCGATCGTTCACTGTTTCTTCTTTGCCAACCACTTCGTCTGATATGTAAACATCGACCACCTCACCGCGCAAAAATCCTGCGTATTTGTAGCGGCGATATTCACGATTCTTCAAACCCGTTTGCAGAACAGGTCGCCAGAGCCAATAGACTAGGGCAAAGAGTCCTAAAAAGAAGCGAAGTCCACGCAATTCTCCGATCGGCAGCAGCCAACTCACTAGCAAAATCACCGCCAGCGCAGAAATCGAAATCAGCACCCGCAGCAAAAAATCGGAGAAGTTGCCCCAAAAGTAGGCATATTGGGCACCTGTCCCTACGGCAGGGATTAGCTGTTCTAACTTTTTGCGACTGAGAGGAATTAGCATCGGGCGAAATCAAAGAATCGGTCTGAGTAACATTAGCCTAATACCATTTTGGGTTGAGAAAGGCTGATGATTGTTGTCATTCTAGCGATTTCGGTCTGTTTGCGGATTGGTTGAGCGCGATCGCGCACCCGTGATCAGGGAGATACTACGGATTCTTTGCAGCCAGTCGAGAATTTTTGCCCTAAAAATCGAGTACTTTTCGTGAGGGGTAATCGGAATCTGTATTCGATAATCAGATTAAATCAGAGGAACGCAGGTTAGAAAAACTAAGCAACTAGGGGGCAACTAAGTTTGTTTAGTCATTTTCGCTTCAACCTGTTCTTCAGATTAACTGCCTGACTCCGGGGGCTTTAGGGGTCAGGCAATTTTTTATTTAAAGTAATTTTTCTAAGCCATAAACCAACGTTTTGAGCGCGAGAACTTTGCGAATCGAGAGCAACACACCTGGCATATAGCAGGCGCGATCGCTCGTGTCGTGCCGCAGCGTATAAATCTGACCAGGGGCACCAAAAATCACTTCCTGATGTGCAATCAATCCCGGTAATCGAATGCTGTGAATCCGAATGCCTTCATCGGCTTGTCCGCCTCTCGATCCCGGAATCTTTTCTGTCTCTTCGACGATTGGCACATTAAAGGTTTTGCCTAACTCCGCCAGCATCTGAGCCGTTTGCACGGCTGTCCCGCTCGGAGCGTCGGCTTTTTGATTGTGATGTAGCTCAATAATTTCGACGTGATCGAAGTATTGAGAGGCTTGGATCGCCGCTTGCTGGAGTAGCACCATGCCGATCGAGAAGTTTGGGATCAGCAAACATCCGGTACTCGCTTTGTCTGCAAAGATCGCTAACTCGTGAATCTGTTCAGCGCTCAACCCGGTCGTGCCAACCACGGGGCGAACTCCGTAAGCGATCGCCGATCGCACATTGCCATAAACCGCATCTGGATGCGTCACATCGACCACAACGCCCAATTCTTTTTCTTGAGACAGCATCGCCATCATCGACTCATAATCATTGGTGATCGGCACTTCTAGCGCACCGCAGCCAATTACCTCACCAATGTCTTGCCCATTCACATCTGGGTTTCGTGACACGGCTCCGATTAGCGTCATGTCGCTCG
>JAYVFW010000313.1:0-11522 GCA_043772715.1 Phormidesmis sp.
GGTTCCCCTCAAACTTGGGGGGCTGGGGGGGCAATTCATATCACCATTCAGCAACGCCGTTATATTGTGGTCAATGGCACCCCTAACCAACCCTGAAAATTGCGCTGCTGAATTGCAGACGGTTGCTCGATCGCCAAAACTTGATAATGATTGGGCTGAGGATCTGCCAGCGTCACTGCTCGCACCCGTAGCTCGTCTTGATGAAAAACGGCAACCTCGATCGTATCGCCCGGTTGATAGTCTTTTAGCCGATCGTTAATCTGATCGGCGCTAACTCGCCAGTCGTTAATTGCTAACAATTCATCCCCAGCATTCATTCCGGCTCGCTGTGCTGGAGAGCCAAACTCCACGAATTTGATCATCTCGCGCCCGTGTTCTGTTTTGACGGTTACACCGAGATGAGGCGGACGATCGCCATTTTCGCTATTTGACTGCAAGCGCAATCCAAACCCAGCCAGATATTCATCAAACGGAAGTTCTTCGGTTCCACTCTCGATATAGCGATTAAAGAAATCGGTCAGATCAAACTCTGCAATTGACTCGATCGTGGCTTTAAGTTGCTCAGGCGTGAAACCAATCTCATCTTTGCCAAACTGCTTCCACATTTGGCGCATCACGTCATCAAACGATCGCTCATTGTTATGCTTGATCCGAATTCCTAAATCGAGCAGCAGAGTCACCATTTCCCCTTTTAAGTAATAGGAGATCTGAGAATTGGCGCTATTTGCGTCGGGGCGATAAAGCTTAATCCAGGCATCAAAGCTAGATTCGCTCAACGGTTGCACAAGCCGCCCCGGAGTTAGCAGATATCTTGTGATCTCCTGACTCAAAGATTTTAGGTAAGTCTTTGCATCATAGATTCCCGCTCGATAAGGAAGAATCAAATCATAAAAACTGGTTGTTCCTTCACTAAACCAGAGCGATGGCGTGTAATTTTCTCGCTCATAGTCAAACACTTCCAACCCTTGGGGACGAATGCGCTTCACGTTCCACAGGTGAAAAAATTCGTGGGCAACGAGCTGCATAAAGCGATCGTATTTATCCTTCGCCCGAAATCCCATCCGCGAATAAATGAGCGAACAGCTATCTTTGTGTTCCAACCCACCAAAGCCGCTAGAAGTGAGATGCAGTAAGAAGAGATAGCGATCGTAGGGCAACCCACCAAACAACTCAGCTTCGACTTGAATAATCTTTTGGGTATCGTGAATGATGCGATCGGGGTCAACATTTCCCTGTCCCCAAATCGCTAATTTGTGAGGCTTTCCCATCGCCTCAAATGGGTAGATCTCGTGATGCCCGATCTCAAACGGACTGTCTATTAATATGTCGAGATCTTTTGCCTCAAAAGTGTTGGGGTGTCCGGGCACTGCTGGAAGCGGAGTGACGATGCGCCAGTCCGATCGTGGCAAAACAATCTCGACTTGAATCGATTGTTTCTCAAAACCTGGCACATAGAGAAACAGCGCTGCCCCATTGAAATAGCCGTGAGTTTCATCCAAATGATTGGTTCGCACGGTTAGCTCATTGGCAAAGATGCGATAGCGCACCACGATTTCACTGGTGTCTTGAGTGTCAATCTGCCAGTGATTTTTTTGCACCTTACGCCACGAAAGTGACGCTGCCCCACGAGCCACAAAATCTTGCAAATGTCGAGAATATTCCCGCACTAGATACGAGCCGGGAGTCCAGACGGGCATCTTCAACTCTAGCGTTGGCTGCTCCCAGCCTCGTACAGAGAGCGTGATCTCAAACAGATGTGACTCTGGCCGAGACATCGACACTTGATAAAAAAGGCTAAAGGGGCGAGGCTGATGTGAATTCACGTTCGATTAATCAAGCTCATTAACTGCTTTAAGTTTATGAGATGAATGACCTGCTGACTGGGGTTTATTTTGATCCATCCTTTGCTATCTAGCTTCCCCAAAATCTTTGTGGTGTCCTCGACGCTAATATCTGCCACATCCGAGAAATCTTTAGCCGGGATGTTAAAAATATCAATGCCGTGACTCGACTCTTGACCGTAGTTTTCAGCCAAAGACACCAACGTATTCACGAGTTTGATCGCAGGAGGCTGATTGCGGAGTTGAAACCGAATATTCGTTTGGCGCAGTCTTTTGACCATGAGTTGCAGCATTCGATGGTGCAACTGAGGATCTTTAAATAAGGTTTGAATGAATCGTTGAGCCGAAATGCTCATCAGACGAACCTTTGAGAGGGCGATCACATCGGTCGATCGCGGCGATTCATCTAAAATTGCCATTTCACCAAAAAAGTCACCCTGACCCAAAATCGCTAGCGTCGAAACATTTTCACCCGTGCCAGAGTGACGACGCACTTTTACCCACCCAGAAACCACAAAATAAACGGCGTTGCCCCAGGCATCTTCCATTAAAACGGCTCTGCCACTAGGGTATTCATGCTCAGTGGCGACAGACAAAAGCCAATCAAGCGTCTCTGGATTCGCCGCCGCAAGTAAGGGAAAAAGCTCACTGAAAACTTCGGTCTGCATGAAAAGATCTTCAGGATAGAACGGTATTGAGAAATTAAAAAACGCCTTAGTGATCCCTCTCTACAATCGTGATTGCTCAGATTGGATGATCGGGGCGATCGCAGTCCTCATTCTAGGCAACAGCGACTCTATATAGGATGCCCAACCAATGACGATAGATTGCTGATGCGCCAAAGTTTCTAAATCCATCGCATCGGGGGCATAGCTGATCGGGTTTCCATCTAAGTCACAGCAGACTAGTCCTGCGGTCTTCGCCAACGCTAACGGACCGACAGTATCCCAAATCTTCACCCGTCCATTTAAATAGATGTACATTCCTGCGTGACCGAGAATCACATTCATTACCTTTAGACCAAAGCTTCCTTGCGAAAAGCCAAATTTGATTTCTGGGACTTTATCTGCGATCGCATCTCCAAAATTGTGCCGATCCTTAACGCCAATCACCACGGTTTGATCACCCGAAGATTTGGGTTCACCGATCGCGATCGGCTCAGGAGCCATGCCTCCAAGTGCTTGCCACAAGCCCAGATCCTTACCCCCAAAATAGCTCATGTCGGATTCGGGGGCGTATATCCAACCCGCGATCGGCTGTTTGTTTTCCAGCAGTCCGACCATGACAGCATAATCTTTCTGCCTATGAATAAAGTCGTCTGTTCCATCAAGCGGATCGATGCACCATAGACGCGAATAACGTTCTTGAAAGCGCTGTCTCGACGCTGCGTTTTCTTCAGTGATCACGCCATCTTGAGGAAACAGGGCGGAGAATTCTGCCGTGAGTTGACGATCGAGCATCTGATCGACATTCGTGACAAAATCACCGGGAGCCTTTTGAAAGACTTGCAGCCCCTCTGTTGCCATTTGTTTTGCTTGCTGTCCACACGATCGTAGCAGCGATCGAATTTTAATATCTAAGTCTTTGTCCAAGGGCTTCATGGCAGATCAATGAGGGCAGCAGTGCTATTTTGACACAAAAAAACGGGCTAACCTCATGGTTAACCCGCCAGCTTGGGAACGCGCAGAGAAACTACTTTTGCAGAACTACTTGAACGTTCGCGTTTTGCAGACCAGGACGGCTGACTTGAGACAAGGTTTTGTTAACCGCATACTTCTGGTTGATGGAGTTGATCAACTCGGTCTGGTTGTGCTTCTTAGCCACACCCCAGAGGTCAGCAATCAAGTCGAAAGAACCATCAGCATTGCGAGACCAGCCCAAATCATATTCGCCGTCGAGGATGGCAACGATGTCAGAGCGAACGCGCTGACCGTTATAGCCACGAACGTCAGCTTCGGTCTTGACGTTGATGCCCAGGTCACGCAGAGAGGACTTGAGAATTTCAGCGTCGGTAATCTTGGTGCGCAGAGTGCTAAAGTGAGACATTGGGTTTCCTCCGTGGAAATTTGAAAACAACAACAACGTTTAGTTAGCTATTCGCTCTTAGCGCTCAGAGATGACTGATGGCTAATTGCTCTTTTGAAACCACTAGCAGAGATTTGCTGCTAGCCTTTCCTCCTGTGGGAGCAGGAGAAAGCTTTTAGAACTCAAGTCGCTGATATTCGGCGACTGAGGACGCAGCAGGTCGCGCTCGCTGCCTAGCCCAATCCCGTAGGGCTGTTACCTGCTCGGTCATAGTCTTGGATAGCGGCATGGTGGCTCGACTTGCCGCAATGATATCCAACTGGGTAAACTCTCTGTCTTGCGCGAATGCTTCATACATCGCAGCGACTAGTGCTTGCTCGATTTCGGCACCAGAGAAGCCGTCGCAGACATTAGCTAACTGATCTAAGTCAAATCGCTCGATTTCACGACGACGCTTAGATAAGTGAATTCTGAAGATGTCTTTCCGCTCTTCGGCAGTGGGCAGATCGACAAAGAATAGTTCGTCGAAACGTCCTTTTCTGAGAAACTCGCCGGGAAGGCGCTCTACACGGTTAGCGGTTGCCATCACAAACACAGGAGATGTTTTTTCCTGCATCCAGGTGAGAAACGATCCGAAAATCCGACTTGAGGTGCCACCGTCTGAGTCAGCCGACCCAGTGCTGCCTGCAAAGGCTTTGTCCATCTCGTCAATGAAGAGAATGGCTGGAGAAATCGACTCGGCAGTTTTCAAAGCGTTGCGGAGATTGGCTTCCGATCGACCCACCATTGAGCCATCATAAACCCGTCCCATATCTAGACGCAGCAGGGGTAAACCCCAAAGTCGAGACGTGGTTTTAGCAATCAGTGACTTACCACAACCTGGTACACCTAGAATCAGCATCCCTTTAGGTTGAGGTAAACCATATTCTCTGGCTCGTTCTGTGAATGCGTCAGAGCGTTGCTTGAGCCAGCGCTTTAACTCTTCCAGCCCACCAACAGAATCAATCGTCTCGTCTTCTTCAATGTACTCCAAGATGCCGTTTCGACGAATCAGTTGCTTTTTCTCGGAGAGAACGATGTCAACTTCCTCTTCGGTGAGGCGACCCGCGGTCACTTGAGCTTTACGATAAACCTTTTCCGCTTCGTCTCGCGTCAGCCCTAAGGCAGCTTTTAAAAGTTTTTCGCGAGTCTCGGTTGTGATGCGACGAGTTTTGTTTTGATCTAGCTGCTGCGTGAGAACTTGGTTTAGCTCTCCCATGGTGGGCATCGCGAAATCGATGACCGCAACTTCTTTCTCAAGCTCGATCGGCACCGTTTGCACCGGAGACATTAGTAGAATAGTTTTCTGAGTGCCTTTGAAACTAGCCACCGCGTCTCGCAGCCACCGATTTACGGCAGGTGAATCAATAAACGGGTGCAAATCTTTGAAAACGAAGATCCCTGGTTCCTTCTGCCTCATCACCCACTCGATCGCAGCTTCTGGGGAAACCGTGTTGTGTTGAGTGACATTGCGGGGCTGACCATACTCAACGATTCCGTGAGTAACCGTCCAAAGAAAGACTCGACGCAGAGGCTTGGCTTGGGCGATCGTCGCGATTGTCTGTTCAGCCCGTTCCTCTTCTGAGGTCACCAGGTAGATTAGAGGATATTGAGCTTGTATGAGAATGTTTAGCTCTTCTTGCATAACCACCGAACCCATAAGAAACGGCTCAGACCGATCGAATAAGATTTTCTCAAACTTTAGTTAAGCGCACTACAGAGCAGTGAATATAACGAGAGCAGTGAGAACCTTTAAATTAAAAACATTAGCAGGGGACGAGTTCGCCCTCTCCTTGATTACCCGCAGCAGAACCGACTTTCTGAGGCTTGCCAACCGGAAGCTCGTCATCGGCAGTCACACCAGATTGCTTGCCTAAAGCAACAATTTCACCATCCTTGAGAGTGACTGGAGACGTACACTCAGGACAGTTGTAAATCCGGTGAGCTTGCCCGTGAACCCCTTCTAGTTGCTCAACCATTTCAGGGTGAGTCAAGTAGAAAATAAGGGCTTTTTCTGCTAGGGCTGACATTGCCTCGGCAGCGACAGCCGCTCTAATTTTTAGTTGACGGTGCAGTTCTGGCGGAAGATACAACGTGACTTTTTGCTTGTCTTGCATAGGACTCTCGGTCGTTTTACCCGGGTATATCAGTAAAGATATTGGTTATGTCTGAAGCTGTCAAGATGTTAAGCCAGCATGACAGTATTATTGTTACATTCGTTTACAAATGAGTATTAATCTCTCGCCTTTAATTCGCAAATCCTATATCGTACAATTCCTGCTAGGACTGATCTTGACAGCTTTTCTGATCAGCTGTGGGTCAAATGACTCGACAAGCACGACTTGGAAAATCTATAGAAATGAGCGGTTTGGGTTTGAGTTTCCCTATCCCGATCGCTGGGTGATGTCGATTCCACCAGAAAACCGAGATGGAATTGCGTTTGGTGATCCCCAAAATCCAGACGTAGAGATTCGCGGCTGGGCAGCTTATGAGCGATCGTTTATGCGCGATCGTAAAAAGCAGCCGTCTATCCCTGCTCCTATTAATTTCACAACCCTACAGGGTGTGCCGGGAAACCTGGATGCCAAGATTGGCGTGCAGTCAAGTTCGTTAACGCTGACTCTGGTGTATGGAGGAACCCGCTATTCTTGGAGCGGCAGTACCCCAAGTCAAAAATTTGCTGATTACTTCCGATTGTTTAATTACACTGCTAGCCATTATCGAGTGCCTGCAAAATAGGACGATCGCCAATGGGCTTTTATCGGTGGCTTTGGGCAACCTACAGGCAGAATCGCCCCAGAGTCGCCAAAGTTAGCATCTAGGAAACCTGGGAGCGCAGTTGTTTAGTTGCAAAGCTTGAGGCGTTGAAATGGCTTTCAGGGTGAATCAGATTTTGAAGTCTCCACTAGGGGTAGGGGCATTTGTTACGGCAATGAGCATCGTAGCGGGAGCTGGGTATGTTTCCTTGAAGCCTCAGCCGAACCCGTCCATGGCTGCTCAAGCTCTGTCTGAAACGGCGCAATTATCTTCCGATTCGCTGGCGGCGTTTAAGGGATGTTTGACGATCGTCAGCGATCCGCAACCTCCCTTAAACGTTCGGGCGGCTCCGACCGATCGTTTTAACAACATCGTGGGTGGTGTTGAGGATGGAAACCCGGTAACGGTGATCGGCAAGCAGCGAGGATGGCTGCAAATTAGTGCGCCTGTGCCGGGTTGGGTAGACAAATCGTTGACCAAAACGATTTGTGATCAAGCCGAGCAAGCCGAACTTGCGAAATCTGCTGTGAAGACAGATGTTGGACATCGGGTGTTAGCAGAAGCGATCGCAGCTTATCAGTCAGGCGATTTGAATTCCGCAATCAAGCTGATTAAAACGATTCCAAAAGACAGTTCTGTTTACGCCCAAGCTCAAGTTTCTCTCAAAATGATGCCCAAACAATGGAGACGAGCTAAGAGTTTGTATAGCAATGCTCAAACTGCTTTGAAGGAAAGCAGAGCGGCAGATGTGCTAAAGCTTGTGGAGGAAATTCCAGATATTCGGTATTGGAGAGAGAAATTTACGCCATTAGTGAAGCAAGCGATTTATTATCAGCAACAGGGTAATGCTGGATCTCAACGTCACCCCAAGTAGTTGCTGTAAGCGAGAAGATAGATATAATTCAACCCACTCAGAATTCCGATTTTTGCTGAGTTCTCGGTGAAGCTAACTACGATCGCTAATATTTTCATATGGACACTAAAGCTATTTTGATCGCGGCAGGGTTAACGGGTGTTGCAGCCATAACAGGCGTGACATCTGCCGTTATGCAATCCCAAAATCCTCAGCCGCTTCCGACTGTGGCACCAACTACGATCGTCTCTCCAAGCCTCAAACCGACTGATCGACCCGGTGCAGTTCCGGCTGCAAAGCAGTCTGCCGAGGGAGGTTCGCCTCAAGCTCCTGTTACCGCTCCGATCGAGCCAACTGAGCCGCTGCCTTCAAAGCCTCAAGCGCCAGAGGCGGCTTCTAGAAAGGTAGAAACCTGTAAAATCACGATGGCAAAGGTGGCAGATGCTAACCCACCTTTGAATGTGCGATCGAACCCTATGATCGCCCCTGACAATGTGGTTGGAAAACTCAAAAATGGCACGTTTGTCACGGTTACTAATGAGCTAGATGGCTGGTTTGCGATCGCAACTCCGGTTAAGGGATGGATTGCTCAAAATCAGACCGATAGTGATTGTAACGAGAAAACCGAGCGCGTGAGTTTTGGGGCGGGGAACGATTCGGTGACGATCTCTGAACGCTTTGTCGGCACTGGCTCACACCGTTATCGCTTTAACTTGGGCAAAGGGCAGACGTTGAGTGTGAGGAGCGATCGCAGAACACTACCCAGAATTGTGTCTCCAGATGGCAAAGATCTTTTTAATTCTGACGATCGTCAAACCTCTTGGAGTGGAGAACTTCCGGTAACAGGCGACTACACGCTAGAACTCGATTCCAACTACAAGGGATACAAATACTCATTTTCCGTTCAGGTGAAGTGACAACCAAGATTTTTGGCACCTTCAAGTTGAAAGAAACTCAAATCCCTAAGCGTTGATAAACTTGGTCTAGATTTTTTAGATGGTGCTGAGGATCGAAACAATCAGCGATTTCAGCCGGAGAAAGCTTTTCGACCACACGCGGATCTTCACTAATCAACTTTCGGAAGTCACCATCGGGCTTATTCCATGCCTGGTGAGCGCAAGCCTGTACAATCGTATATGCCTCTTCACGACTGACATCTTTGCCAATCAGCGCTAACAAGACGCGCTGACTGAAGACAACTCCACCATAGAGGTTCATGTTTCGCGCCATATTGTCGGGATAGACCAGGAGATTTTTCACCAGGTCAGTGGTTTCGACCAGCATGAAGTGGATGAGAATGCAGGCATCCGGGAAGGCAACTCGCTCGACGGAACTGTGAGAAATATCGCGTTCGTGCCAGAGAGCAATATTCTCCATTGCGGCGACCGCATAGCCGCGAATCAGACGGGCCATTCCGGTGAGGCGCTCAGATCGGATCGGGTTGCGTTTGTGAGGCATCGCGGATGAGCCTTTTTGCCCCTTCGAGAAGAATTCTTCGACTTCTAGAACGTCGGTGCGCTGAAGATTGCGAATTTCTACTGCAAAACGCTCGATCGACGATGCCAAAAGCGCCAAGCCATTCATATAATCGGCGTGACGATCGCGAGAAATTACCTGCGTTGAGGCGGCATCGGGTTCGAGTCCCAGATTTTGACAGGTTAGAGACTCAATTCGAGGGTCAATGTTAGCGTAGGTTCCAACCGCACCAGAGATTTGACCGACAGCAATGGTTTTTTTGAGTTGACAGAGCCGATCGCGGTGTCGCAGCATTTCTGCCAGCCAGCCAGCTAGTTTGAAACCGAAGGTGATGGGTTCTGCGTGGATGCCGTGCGATCGACCGATCATTACCGTGTTGCGGTGCTGTTGAGCCTGATAGCGCAGTGCCTGAATCAACGCCTCGACGTGCGACATAATCACATCTAGACTGGCGACGAGTTGCAGTGCTAGCGCTGTGTCTAGCACATCAGAACTGGTCATGCCCAAGTGAATGTATCGTCCCGCATTACCCACGTATTCATTGACGTTGGTGAGGAAAGCGATCACGTCGTGGCGGACTTCTGCCTCAATTTCTAAGATGCGTTTGGGGTCGAAGTTTGCCTTTGCCTTGATTTCTGCGACTGCCTCAGCGGGAATGTAACCTAACTCAGCCTGAGCTTCGCAAACAGCGATCTCAACCTCTAGCCAGGTTTTGAATTTGTAGGCTTCAGTCCACAAGTTGCCCATTTCGGGCAGGGTATAACGCTCTATCAAGGCTGTCGTGCAGAATACAACCGTCACATTGTAGCGCCTAATTTGCTTTGTAAATGTCGAACGATGGAATAGCAATGCCCACGCCGTTCAAATTTCAGCTTGGGCATTGCAGAAGATCTGGATGCTTTGAGCAATCGTTTATTTATTCTTCGTAGTCACCTCCTTCGTCGGCTCCTGCATCTTCTTCGTAACTCTCTTCTGTCTCTTCTTCAGACTCCTCTTCGTAAGCACCTTCAGATTCCTCGGATTCCTCTTCTTCAGACTCCTCTTCGTCAGTGTCTTCCGTTTCCTCGGATTCCTCTTCGTAGGCAGCTTCAGATTCCTCAGACTCCTCGGATTCCTCTTCCATTTCTTCGTCTTCCGTCTCCTCGTCAGTGTCCTCTGTTTCTTCAGACTCTTCTTCGTCCGTTTCCTCGGATTCCTCTTCTTCAGGTTCTTCTTCGTAGGTGTCTTCGGTTTCTTCAGACTCCTCTTCAGATTCTTCTTCGTAGGTGTCTACAGTCTCTTCGTAGAATTCAGATTCCTCTTCGTCAGTTTCTTCGGTTTCTTCGTCATACTCTTGAAAGTAGAGGAAATCGAGGTTCTCGAAAGCATCGGCTAAGACGAAACCTTGGTTCTCAACGTAGACAAGCTCTTCTTCGTATTCGACGGTGTAAGTCTCTGAGTGAGTCTTCTCTAACAAGGCAATGACCGAGGGTTTGCGGATTGCGCCAGGCGCTTGAAACGCAGTCGCGATCGCCGCCCTCGCCCCATCAAACAGCGAAGAAGAATTGCCCTGAATGCCTTGGCTTAAATCGCGATCGCTAACCTGGCGAATCGTCCAGCAGTCGTGGTTGAGATCAGGTTTCGTCATATAGTCGTACGGGATGTAGCAATAGCCCTGTTCGCCCCACTCCTCACCCCAGGAATTGCGAACGATAAAGACTCGATCGGAGTCAGAATAGCCCACGCAGAGCATTGCGTGTCCGCCGTCGTGCTTTTCGGTGTCGGGGTCAGGCATCGGCACCAACCCATTAGAGCCTGCTTGCTGAAACGATGAGAATAGCTGTAAGCCAAACGCAAACGGATAGCCTTCAGCTAAACAACTCTGCATTGCATGAAGATCGACATCGACACGAGCCGCTTCTTCGACGATAAAGTTTGCGGCTTCTTTGTAGGCTTGTTGATGGGGCTGTTCTAGAATTTGATTTAAGTTAAATGACCAGGTGTTTTCAGAACAAGCCCCATATTTTCGCAAAACTTTGACACAGCTTTTTAGATAGGTTCCTTCGTCTCGGCTAGAGTCTCCGTCAAATTCTCGTGCGTTGTAGTAAATGAATAGACGGCTCACGTCTTCTGATTGCCCAAGCAAACGGTTTGCTAAATACTCATAGGCTCCTGCGACTGCATTTGCGGTGCAGCTATTGGAATTACCTTGATTTTCAACCGGGGTCATGTAGGAGCGCAAATCTGCTTTGGGAGGCAGGGGGCGATCGCGCTTCGCACTATATTTTTTGTCTTGAGAGTTCTGTTTTTCGGGGCGATATCCACCCAATTTGAATTGTTGACCGACTGAGTTTTTGACAATGGTTGATTTGCGAACGCGACGATAGTTTTTTGACATAGAAACAAATCCTTGAAGGCTCAGATTATGTTTCTCAAACTAGATAGAAATCTAACCCGTATTTCTACTCAACCTTAGTCGTCAGTGTTGGAGAACTTCCGTAAGCCAAGGGTGCAAGTATGGGATAACAGTAGACCTCCTGCACGAATCCGGG
>JAYVFW010000314.1:0-11453 GCA_043772715.1 Phormidesmis sp.
TCCTTCTCGCCAGACTGGTTGAAAAAATTGTCAGATCCCTATGCCGTGCTGGGAATATCGATCGTAGCAGACGATCGACGAGTGCTAAAACGGTATCGATCGGTGGCTAAAATTTTGCACCCTGACAGCTATGGGTCAACTGACCCGGCGATCTCCGAGGTTGCGACTCAGATGTTTGCCTGGTTAGTCAATCCTGCTTATCAAACCGTCAAACAAGAAAAAGGACGCACCGAAGCGGTGGCAATGCTGCGGTTTAAAGTGCGAAAACTGGTGCGCGAATCGGCTTTGGTGCCTGAAAGTGAAGCGGCACGAGAGCTAATGCGAAAGCCCGTGCAAGAAGCCGATGTCTTTTATGAACAAGCGATCGCGAAGTTAGCTGAGATTCAATATCAACCGCTCGATCACTTTGAAACCATTACCCAGCAGATCAGTGAGCTAAACCTGGTCTACCTCCAGCTAAAAATGGGCGATGTGTTTTTTAGAGAAAAACGGCAAGGTGTAGTAGCTGTTTCGCCCGAAGTCTTTTCTCCAGAGGTTAACCCATCTGCTAATTCTGAATTTGTTCAGCCTGATTATGCGCGTCGTCACTATGAGCGATCGCAGGAATATGTAAAGCGAGAAGAATGGACGCAGGCAATTTCAGAGCTAAAAGATGCCGTAAAAATGCAGCCAAACAAGGCGGAATATCATGCTTTGTTGGGCTATTCATATCTCCGCCAAAAAATGATGGGCATGGCAAAAGCTCATATTCGTCGGGCGCTTGAGCTTAACCCTCAAGATTCACTAGCCTCAAATCTGGCACCTAAACTCAAACTTGATGGATCAGCTCCATCAGCGCCCTCAACTTCTAAACATCCCGGCAAAGAAGAAAAGCGAGGCGGACTGTTTGGAATTTTTCGTCGCCAATAGTAAAGGACGGTAGTGGAAACACTACTTAACCAGATCAAGTCGCTGAATTAAAATGATTGTTATTAGCTGATATTAAAGTTTTTAGCCAGCCGAGACATTCAGGCAGTGAGAGCGATGGGATTTTTTGATTCTGAAATTGTTCAAGAAGAAGCGAAGCGATTGTTTGAAGACTACCAATCTCTAACTCAGTTGGGAAGTAGCTACGGCAAGTTTGATCGAGAAGGCAAAAAAATGTATATCGAACAAATGGAAGCGATGATGGATCGCTACAAAGTGTTCATGAAGCGTTTTGAGCTATCGGAAGACTTCTCGGCCCAAATGACGGTCGAGCAGCTTAAAACGCAACTCGGTCAGTTTGGCATCACGCCCCAGCAGATGTTTGACCAAATGAACCTGACCCTAGAGCGGATGAAAAGAGAAGTCGAGAGATAAGAAATCCAGACCTCTGACTTCTCAAAACAGTAGTCAAGGACGATCGAACTCCGATGCGGGCTTAAAGTTCTCAACGGGCACTCCTTGAAGAGCTTGTTGCATATAGTCACGCCAGATTGGTGCTACAAAATGACCGCCCGTTGCCCCATAGCCGAGCGGTCTATAGTCGTCATTGCCAACCCAAACAGCAGTTGCAAGCTGAGGCACATAGCCCACAAACCAAATATCTCGCTCGGATGAAGTGGTGCCAGTTTTTCCGGCAGCGGGACGACCAATTTGAGCGGCTGTTGCCGTGCCTCGTGAAACCACGCCTTGAAGCGTATCGTTGAGAGAAGCCGATGCCCACGAATCAAGCACCAGACGTGGTTTAGGCGTGTTGTCTAACAGCACGTTCCCACTGCTGTCTGTGACCTGAACGATCAGCGTGGGTTCTGAATACCAGCCGTTGCTGGCGAAGGTGGCATAAGCGCCTGCCATTTCTAGCGGGGTCAGATCAACGGCACCTAAAGGTAGGGAAATCACTGGGTCGATCGGACTCTTAACCCCAATGCTGCGGCAAATTTCTACGATTTTATTCAACCCCACTTCCTGCCCCAACTTCACCGCAGGAACGTTGCGCGAAATTTCTAAAGCTTTGCGGATCGTAATTGCTCCCGCAAAACTGCCATCATAGTTGCGCGGAGAATACGTCTCGTAGCCGTCTGGGTAGCTGACTGGTGAATCGTAAACAGTAGAATCAGGCGTATATTTGCCCGATGCAAAAGCAGCGTAGTAAACGAACGGCTTAAACGCAGAACCGGGCTGCCGCAGCGCTTGAATAGCTCGGTTATATTGGCTCTTTTTGTAGTTGATGCCGCCGACCATCGCTTTAATGAAGTGCGTGCGGGGATCAACCGAGACGATCGCCATCTGGTCAGCATAGACCCCTTGATAGTTGAGCGTCTGAATCCAGCGTCGAGCCGTGTCTTCGCCAATGCGCTGAAGTTTAGAATCGATCGTGGTTTGAATTCGCATTCCGCCTTTGAGAACGGCATCACGCCCGAATTTCTTGGTTAATTCTTGCACGACCGCGTCGGTCACATAAGGCATCTCGCTCGACTGGAAGGAGGTGCGCTTGCCGAGCTTGATGGGCTGCTTTCTAGCGACGGCTTCTTCTTGGGGCGTAATCCATTTCAAGTCCACCATGCGGTGCAAAACTTCGTGCTGACGACGAGTTGCAGCTTTGATGTCCACTAAGGGGCTGAGGGCTTCAGGTGACTGAATCAGCCCCGCCATCATTGCCGATTCTGCCAGAGTCAGGTCTGCGGCGGATTTGGAAAAATAAGTTTGGGCAGCCGTTTGTACGCCATAGGTGTTGTGCCCCCAATAGACTTGATTGAGATAGAGTTCTAGAATTTGGTCTTTTTTGAAGATCTGCTCGATTCTTAGTGCTAAAACAGCTTCAGCGATTTTGCGGCTAAAGGCGCGTTTGGGTGAGAGAAACAGGTTTTTCACCAACTGCATCGTCACCGTTGAGCCACCTTCAACCGTGCGCCCGTGGTTAAAGTTTTGGCTAAATGCTCGCGCTACCGCCCCTACATTTACGCCCTGGTGCGAGTAAAAATAGCTGTCTTCGATCGCAATCACCGCTCGTTTTAAGTGCGGAGAAATTTTGTCAAGCGTCACAACTTCGCGGTTGGCTTCGCCGTGAATGCTGGCAAGCTGTTTGCCCTTGATGTCGTAAATATGGGTCGTTTCGCTAGGCGTATAGGTTCGTAGCACTCTGACATCTGGCAGGTTGCGAAAGCTGATGGCTAGCCCGACCAACCCGCCTGCAACGATCGCACTGGTGAGCATAGTTAGCCCTAACAAGGTGCCTCCTGTGACCTTACCGATCGTCTGCACAAACTGAAGAGGATTAGAGTCTTTTGGTTGATTTGGTCTAAGGGTGTTTACCGCCACGACGCTCTCTACTTTGTAAAAGGGTGAAACGATTTCTTAAGAACTGATTTCTAGAAAAGGCTTGGAAGATGTAAAACCTACTTACACTAGATTTTCGCTAAAGCAACCTTAGTAGGATAGTGGACACTTGAGAAAGCGAACCAAATTTATGAATAGGATTTAGAGTAGACGCGCGTTCCCTGAGTCGAAGCCGACCTTAATTAGAGTAGGCTGGCTAATGAGAATCTGAATTCTAGCAAGTCTGCATATCATAGCGGAATAGAATCGTTGACTTAGTTTTTTGTCGATCGCGAACCGTATGTCAAACTCCTTCCCCTGGCTCTATTGGGGCAACCCCGAAGTTTTCCCCGATCAGCCTGAGTCTAAAAACCCGAATGAAAATCTAGAGCAACGGTTGACTCAGAGCAATCGCCCCTTACGAATTAAGTTAGGCATCGATCCGACGGGCACTGATATTCATCTAGGTCATAGCATCTTATTCCGAAAGCTACGATCGTTTCAGGATGCGGGTCACACGGCGGTTGTGATTATTGGTGACTTTACGGCTCGAATTGGCGATCCAACTGGCAAATCAGAAGTTCGGAGACAGTTGACCGAAGAGCAAGTTGCTACCAATGCTGAAACGTATCTCAAGCAGGTGCGTCCTATTTTAGATTTTGACACACCGGGAAGATTAGAGATTCGCTATAACTCTGAGTGGTTAGCAAAACTTGACCTTCCTAAAACGCTAGCGCTATTGGCAACGATGACGGTCGGGCAAATGCTGGCAAAAGAAGGATTTGCAGAACGCTATAAACAAGGGACAGCGATTTATTTGCATGAGTTCCTCTATCCTTTAATGCAGGGTTACGATTCGGTAGCCGTCCAAGCTGATGTTGAGTTAGGCGGAACCGACCAAAAGTTTAACCTGGCAGTCGGACGAGATTTGCAAAAACACTTTGGACAAACGCCGCAGTTTGGGCTGTTGATGCCGATTTTAATTGGGACAGATGGCGTTCAAAAAATGTCGAAGTCGCTCGGCAATTATGTGGGATTGTCGGAAGATGCGCTGAGTATGTACTCGAAGCTAGAGAAAACTCCCGATGCGCTGATTTTGCAGTATTTTGAGTTGTTAACCGATTTATCGTTGGATCAGTTGCCAGAAGGAGCGCGCGATCGTCAAAAACTTCTCGCCCTAGAAATCGCTTCTCAATATCACGGTAGGGAAAAAGCGCTAGACGCTCAAAAAGCAGCAGGTGAATTAGTCCGAGGCGGCATCGTTCAATCACAATCCCTGACAGGTAACTTAACGGCTCTAAAGGCGGCGGGTGGAATACGCATGGGCGGCACGGCTGAAACCGATATCGTGCCAGAATTTTCGTTGGCATCGATTCAGTTTCCCGCTAAGGTTTTTTATCTAGTCAGTGCCAGCGGTTTGTGTAAGACTAGCTCCGATGCCCGTCGTCATATTCAAGGCGGCGCGGTCAGGCTTGAGGGCAACAAAATTGCTTCGGTAGACTTGATATTCGAGTCGCCTGATGATCTGGTTAGCAAGGTTCTTCAACTCGGAAAAAACAAATTCGTGCGGTTAGTGCCTTAAAATCTATGCCCGTTTCTGATTGCATTATTGTGCCGCTTGACGTTGCTTCTGAATTAGAGGCGATCGCGCTGATCGAAAAACTCCCGCAAGTCACCTTTTGGAAAGTCGGGCTAGAACTATTTGTCAGCAGTGGCTCCTCAATTTTGACGATTCTCAACGATCGACAGAAGCGCATTTTTTTGGATCTGAAGTTTCACGACATTCCAAATACGATCGCGGGAGCCTGTGCCGCCGCTGCTCGTTACGGAGTCGATTTAATGACGATTCATGCAACCTGTGGCAAAGAGGGGCTACAACACGCTCAAACGGCGATGCAAACCAGTGCCGAACAAGCAGGTTTACCTGTGCCGAAACTGATTGCAATCACGCTGCTCACAAGCCTTTCTTCCCGCAGTTTGGCATTTGAGCTAAAAATCCCTTTAGAGTTGCCAGAATATGCGCTACACATGGCGCTATTGGCGCAAGCCAGTGGATTGTCTGGGGCAGTTTGTTCGCCTCAAGAGGTGTCACAACTGCGGCAAAGCTGCGGCGATGACTTTACGCTAGTGTGTCCGGGGGTCAGACCCGCCTGGGCAGAAGCCGGAGATCAGAAACGGATCATGACTCCTGCGGCAGCGCTAAAGGCAGGAGCCAATTATTTAGTGATTGGTCGTCCGATTACGGCAGCAGACGATCCGGTTAAGGCGTTCGATCGGATCTGCCAAGAACTAAGCTAGACCGTGAAAAAACTTCTAACGAGTGGGCTGATTGTCGTTTTGTGGTTGGGTGGCTCGATCGCAGCCTCCTACGCCCTTTCTGCAAAACCTATTAGCCAACGTCGCACCTGTCCAGCAGAAGTTGAGCCGTTAACTGCGCTGATGCTGCGAGATTTGCCGAGCTATGCGAATCGGGTGATTGTACGATCGCGCACTCGCTACGCTGCGATTTCTGCACTCAACTCGATTATCACCGCAGGCAGACCCGAATTTGTGCCCTTGCCCCTCGCTCCCGGCATTTCGTCAACGATTCCATCTCCTCAAAACTCATCGGTGCGGCAAGTTTTTATCACAACTCTAGAGCGGCAAAATACAGCAGGCAAAGCGATCGACCTTCAGCAGTTTCACTGGCTCTTTCTGACTAAAACCGAAAGCGGTTGGCGGTTAGCTTTAATGTTTACTCGCACCGGAACAGTTTCCGCGGGGCAACCCATCACGCCGCCTAGAGAAAGTAGTCAGGGCACGATCGGACAAGCGGTGCAGACTTGGCTAAGAGACTGTAATGCTGGAGCGGTGCGGTCTTAAAAATCACAGAAACTCGGTTAAGATGGGCATCTCGATCGTACCCACTACAAATTCATGCCGTTAAACGAGAAGCAAATTAGAATTCTGCAAGTCATTGATGCCGGAAATATCTCAGGAGACAGCATCGCCCAAGCCCTCGGAACTTCAATGCAAATGCTTCGCTATTATTTAGACACGATGGCAGAAGATGGCTATCTAAAAGCGGCAAAAGTTTTTGACAATAAAACGAGAGAATTTCAAATCGTCCGGGCTTATTTGACCGAAGAAGGAAAAGCAGCGCTCGATCGCGCAGGCTCAGAACAAGCTTCTGATCAAGTTGCTGAAGCCACGCCAAATAATCTCAAAACTGACGTTAATAAAAGCTTTGCTGAAGATATGACAGCGATTCTCAAGGCTTTGGATCTGCTGAAAGAGTTTGTAGATAAACTTCCAGAAGCCAGACGTGAATTAGCGATCGTTTATCTCGAAGATCTGCAAGCCGAAATTAAATTGTTTATCGCCGCAAGCCGCTAAGAATTAAAGCTTATTTTTTAGCAGTTTTAAGTATGATTTTGTCGATCGACAAGCAACTTGATCACGCGACTGATTTTCTCAACTGTGCAAGATTTTTGGCTAGTAAAAGCCAAAATGTTGAGTAGAGCAGACTGAAAGAAAAGCAACTGCAATGAACGCAAGACTAGTAGACTCGCTCATCCAAATTATCCAGACACTTTCCGTCGCAGTGTTGCAAGTTGGGAGTCGAGCAACTTGCAACACTGCGACAATCCTCTCAGTTTCAACAATGGGATCAGCTTTCTGACGCTGAGGCAGCCGCGCTTAAAGCCGAATTTGCTCAGGAAGATGCCGCCCTTGCTGAAGCCCTCCTACCCGACCATTTCGCTAATCTTCAACAGCAGGACTGCGCGTGAGTCGCGGCGATGTCTATCTCGCAGACTTAAACCCTAGCCGAGGTTCTGAGCAGGCAGGGGCTCGTCCTGTCGTCGTGGTGCAACGTGGAACGCTTGATCGCGCTTTACTCAAACAGTGATTGTAGTGCCCATAACTTCTAACCTGCGACGATCGCGAGTTCCTGGTACCGTGACTGTTCCTATCAACTAAGGCGGACTCACCCAAGATTCCGTTGCCGTTTGCTGTCAGATCGTGGTGCTCGATCGACAATGCCTAATTAGACGTTCAGGCACTCTCTCGTCACCCTACCTTGAGCAATTAAACGAAGCACTCAGGGCGTTGCTGAATTGAAGTATGAATCTGTCTATCGAGGCTGAATTCTTTCGCCCCCTAAATCCCCCAATTTTGGGGGACTTTAAGATTCTAGTTCCCCTCAAACTTGGGGGCCAGGGGGGCAATTCATATTTGCATTCAGCAATGCCGCACTCAGATATACCTTGCAGCTAGAAAACTTTAACAATGAGACAGAGCAGCCATAGAAAATTGCCGACGAAAACGTCATGACATCCTATTTCTTCTCTAGCATCTCTCAACAGACGGTGGCAAAATAGACGTTACTCTTTCCGTTAGTTGAGAAGCATCATGACGATTCATCCAGCGCTACAAAATGCCCTCGATCGTGCCCACGCTCTAAAAATCATCAGTGGCTTAAATAACTTTAATGCCGAGCGAGTTGCTGCGGTGGTTAAGGCAGCCGATCGGGGCGGTGCCACCTTTGTCGATATCGCGGCTGACCCCGACTTAGTGCGGATGGCAAAACAACTTACCCGCCTGCCGGTGTGCGTTTCTGCGGTCGATCCAGATCGGTTAGTCGCGGCGGTCAATGCCGGGGCAGACTTGATTGAAATTGGTAACTTTGATAGCTTCTATGCTCAAGGTCGTCGATTTGAGGCAGCCGAAGTGTTGGCACTGACTCAAGCGACTCGGGCGCTATTGCCGACCATTATGCTATCGGTCACGGTTCCCCACATTTTGTCCCTCGATCAGCAAGTCCACCTTGCAGAAGCATTGGTCAAAGCAGGAGCCGACATCATTCAAACCGAAGGCGGCACCAGCAGCGCTCCGGCTCATTCTGGCAGCTTGGGCTTAATCGAAAAAGCGGCCCCAACACTTGCGGCTGCTTATGAGATTGCTCGTGCGATCGAGATCCCAGTTCTCTGTGCGTCTGGGTTGTCGAGTGTGACGGCTCCGCTGGCGATCGCGGCGGGCGCTTCTGGCATCGGGGTCGGGTCTGCCATTAACCAGCTCAATAGTGAGGTTGCAATGGTTGCCGCCGTTCGCAGCTTGGTTGAGGCGCTGGCAACAGTGAGCCGCGCCAAGGTCAGCGTATAGGAAGTCGTCGAAGCTGTGTAAGGAACCTTCTACAGAATGTGGCGTTGCTGAATGGTGATATGAGTTGCCCCCCTATCCCCCCAAGTTTGAGGGGAACCGGAATCTTAAAGTCCCCCAAAATTGGGGGATTTAGGGGGCGAAAGGATTCAGCCTCGATAGACAGATTCATACTTCGATTCAGCAACGCCCAGAATGTCTCTACACGACTAAGAAAGGACTGAAAAAGCGATCTTGCTGAATGGTGAGGGTTCCCTCTTCGTGAGGAGGGCAATTCATACTTTCATTCAGCAACGCCCGATTCATCCCGCTCTGCTATCACTTTACCCGTCTCGCTGTCGCATCTAATTGGGCACGAACGGTTTGAGTGGCAATTCCATTGACTCGCAGCCCTGCTTGGGTCTGAAACTGCCGCACAGAGGCTTCTGTCACGTCATCATAAAATGGAAAGATCGCTAAATTATTTCGCAATACGGTTTTCAAATTATTTCTGAGATTTCTAACCACGATCGCTGCTTTCTCTTGAGTCGGTTGATCGGCTCTCCCAGTTTCTGACAAGCCATATCGCTGCTGAAAGTCTCGAATCGCCCGCACCGCAGGTCCATCGTTAAGCGGTTTATTAGGGTTCACGTCATAGCCCAACCCCAAAAGCACGGCTCGAAAATCAGGTTCGTTATAGAGCGTTCCGATCGCGACCGAACTCACAGGAGGAATCGTTGGAACGATCGGGGTAGGTTGCCCCGGCAGCGGAATCGCATCACTGATGATATCTTGAAGTCTCTGATAGGTTTCCAGCGTGGCAATTCCCGTTTCAGGCAAATTATTTTGGCGCTGAAATAATGCCACCGCATTTTTAGTTTGCGTTCCATAAAACTGGCTGCCCGGTAGCTGCGGGCTAGGCTGCATAGCGCGGTTGAGATTTGCCTGCAAGTCGCTCACCAAACTCGCTGCCTTATCTTGAGTGGGAGCATTTAAAGTGCCATCCACAGGCAACCGATATTGAGTCTGAAAATCTCGAATCGCTTGCTGAACTCTGAGATCGATTAACGGAGTTCCTGGTGTGACGGGATACCCAAACCCAAACAGCACCGACACAAACTGGTCAGGCGTATAGTTTTGACTGCGGACTGCCCCCGCAGACTGACCCCCCAAGACCCAAGCCGCACTTACAAGCACGGTTACGATCGCGCCATTCAATCGATTCAACATCTCACACTTCCCTTAATCAACCTATTAAGAGAATCTACTCGATTCTGGAGCGAATGCAATGCGTAAGTAGCGTTTGCAATTGTTTTTGTCGTTTTCATCTTCCACTCAGGGATTACTCAATGTATTCCACCGATCAATGCCCTGAGTCTAATCATGACCTACAGCCTGAGAATCGCCGATTTGCCGATGAGCGAACGACCCCGCGAACGGTTAATGGCGCAAGGTGCCAAAATTCTCTCTACAGCAGAACTCATTGCCATCTTATTAGGCACCGGGCAAGGAGCCGGAAAACTCTCGGCAGTTGGGCTAGGGCAATTTATGTTGCAGGAATTGAGTCAGCATCAGCGCGACCCACTTGGCGTTTTGCGAGAAGTCAGCATTCAAGAATTGACCAAAATTTCGGGAGTTGGCCCGGCGAAAGCAACCACGATTTTGGCCGCGATCGAGCTTGGCAAGCGCGTCTATCAATCCCGACCGCCTGAAAAAACCATAATCGATGATCCCGCAGTTGCGGCGGCAGCACTGAGCAACGATCTGATGTGGCAAGCCCAAGAGCGCTTTGCAGTGCTGTTGCTCGATACTAAGCACCGTTTAATTGGGACACAGATTATTACGATCGGCACTGCCACAGAAACCCTCGCCCATCCCCGCGACATTTTTAGAGAAGTGATTCGTCAAGGGGCAACTCGTGTGATCGTTGCCCACAATCACCCATCCGGCAATGTCGAACCCAGCCCTGAAGATATTTCCCTGACTCGCCAACTCCTAGCAGGTGCCCAATTTCTAGGAATTCCGTTGCTAGACCACTTAATTCTAGGCAACGGAAATCACCTCAGTCTGCATCAAACGACCTCCCTATGGGACGAGCTACCCCAGAAACCGGGCTAGATTCCTAACAGTTCGTCTAACTCGTCTAGCGCCTCACAATCATTTGACGAATTCACCTGTCTAAAAGGAACGATCGTTTCTCCTCCGCCTCCAAAATGGGTGCGCCCATATAAATAATCATCGGCATACTTGCGAAAAACGGCTTCGATCGCGGCTCTTGCATTCTTCAAGCCCCACTCTGAGGCAATCATTTCTGCCTTTTCTAACACGTCTTCGCTGAGTCTCACTTTGTTGTCATACATAGCTGCAATCCTTCGTTGATGGGAAATAAACCGCGAACATTGGCAAACTGCGGTTCGGGCATGACCGCGAACAGCTTGCGACCCGCCAACCGCTCGGCAATCAAATGAGAGCTACCCCCCGTCACCAAAAACCGCGTCACTCTTGCCATATAAGGCGTATATTGAGCTTTGATCGTCTGGAAGATGCCTTTAAACCACGGGTCGAGATAGTCATCTAGCCACATCGACCACGACAACCCTGTATCGGCATAATTGTGTCCAGTTTTAAATCCATCCATCACGATCGCGGGGTCAGCCGTCGTTCCCAAAAGATTTGATAATCGCTTATCGAAACTGATTGCGGCTGCCAGTTCATAAGCTCCGCCGCGATCCATCACGTTTTCGTCGATCACGTCACCTTCGGCATCCATTAAGCGAGTGATCCAGGTGCCCCCACCAATATCGACGACGATCGTATAGCCACTTTCTGCAATCAGCCCTAAGCGCTGCGCGTAACGATAGGAACCCAAGCCTTCGCGCTCAACCTCAACTTGATCAACCGTCACCCGAAAGGGAGTGCCGTTGCGCCTAAACTCGTGTACGCCCATCAGTTGAGATCGCAGCGACTCCTGACTTTTAGCAGGGTTGGGGGTTGAGACATGAAGTTGCAGGTGAAACTGGCAGAGATCTTCAGCGGCTCTGTTTGCTTCTAGACAA